>JAUPKM010000345.1 GCA_030837445.1 Actinomycetota bacterium | reverse complement strand
CCCAAACCACCCGAACAGGAGGACCCAGCCACAGCCGCTTAACACCCCGTGGACTCAAACGCCTTGACAAATTCCGCCTCCGTCTGACAAATCCGGGCCGGGTCGCATCGAGGGGTTCGAAGCATGGCGAGGGGGAGTGCGTCGTGATTGGGCCTGGTCTTTACGAGCAACTCATAACTGAGGCGCTGCGCAGCGAACTGGATGCGGTCGACGGCAGACTCATCGCCCGTCCACGTCCGCTGCACACTGCCGAGGCCGCCGACCGGATCGCCCTGCACCTGAGTCGGCGCATCCAACGGACCCTGGCCTCCGTCGGCGACAACGACCGGGTCGCGGTAGGTATTGAGGTGGCCCGCGACCTGATCGCCCGCCTCGCCGCGATCGTTGCAGCCGAAACCGCGGAAGCCCCAGTGGAACCCGGGACCGTTCTGCACGCGATCTTGCAGCGACGCCCCGACGGAACACCCCAGCCGATCACCGAGCCGCTCATCCCGCTGCTGGACACCACCCTGCTCACCAACGCCCCCGGCGAGCCGGGTTTGCTGCACCAACTCGACGCCGAGATCGAATCCGCGGACGAGATCGATGTGCTGATGGCCTTCGTCCGCCGCAGCGGCATAAACCCGCTGATGGCCTCGCTGCGTCGGCACTGCGAGCGAGGCAAGCCGCTTCGGATCCTCACCACCATCTACACGGGCTCCACCGAGCAGGCCGCCCTGCAGCAGCTCACCGACCTCGGCGCCCAGGTCCGGATCTCCTACGACGTCTCCACCACCCGGCTGCACGCCAAGGCGTGGGTCTTCCACCGCCGCAGCGGCTTTTCCACCGCGTATGTGGGATCCTCCAACCTCACCCACTCCCCCCAGGTCACCGGCCTCGAATGGAATGTGCGCGCATCGGCTGCGCGCAACCCCGACATCATTGACAAGTTCGAGGCGGTCTTCGAAAGCTACTGGCAGAGCAAGGACTTCGTGCCCTTCGACGCCGGTGAGTTCGAGGAGGTGACCCGCCGCGTCGGCGTCGACACCGGCCCGCATGTTGTTTTGAGCCCCATCGAGATCCGCCTCGAACCTTTCCAGGAACGGCTCCTGGAGAAGATCGAGCTTTCGCGGGGCCGCGGTCATCACCGCAACCTGCTGGTGGCGGCCACCGGAACCGGCAAGACCGTCATGGCCGCCGTCGACTACGCCCGGTTGCGCGAGAGACTGCCGAGTGGACGGCTGCTGTTCGTCGCGCACCGCAACGAGATCCTCGACCAGAGCATGGCTACCTTCCGGCACGCCATCCGCGACGCCTCGTTCGGGGAGAAGTGGGTCGGCGGCGCTCGCCCGCAACACTTCGATTATGTTTTCGCCTCGATCCAGAGCCTGAACGCCGCCAACCTCGATGACCTAGCGCCTGAGCACTTCGATGTCGTCATCATCGACGAGTTCTACCATGCCGCCGCCCCGTCCTACCGAAACCTGCTCGACCACATCGCACCCCGCGAACTGCTTGGGCTGACGCCACACCCGAACGCAGCGACGAACTGTCGATCCTGCACTGGTTCGGCGACCGCATCGCCGCCGAACTGCGACTGTGGGATGCCATTGACCAGCAGCGGCTGAGCCCCTTCATGTACTACGGCATCCACGACGGCCTCGACCTCACCGAGATCCCATGGCGCCGCGGCCAGGGCTACGACGTCAATGCGCTGAGCAACCTCTACACCAGTACCGACGCATGGGCCCGGACCGTCGTGCAGGAAGTAACCCGCCTGGCCGACAGTCCCAGCACCATGCGGGCACTGGGCTTCTGCGTCAGCATCGAGCACGCCCAGTTCATGGCGGCGCACTTCACCCGAAACGGCCTGCCCTCGGTCGCCATCTGGGGCGACAGCCCCATGGCTGACCGTCAGGCTGCACTGCGAGACCTCGCCGCAGGAAGGGTCCGCGTGGTGTTCTCGGTGGACCTGTTCAACGAGGGCGTCGATGTTCCGACCGTTGACACCCTCCTGATGCTGCGGCCCACCGAGAGCCCGACGCTGTTCCTACAGCAACTCGGCCGCGGGCTACGGCGCTACAAAGGCAAGAGCTTCTGCACGGTGCTGGACTTCGTCGGCACCCACCGCCGGGAGTTCCGCTTCGACCGCCGCTACCGGGCGCTGCTCGGCGGCACCCGTCGCGACATCGAACGCTCTGTGCAGCAAGGTTTTCCGTTCCTGCCCGCGGGCTGCTACATGCATCTGGACGCCAAGGCCTCCGAGGTGGTGCTGCGCAGCCTGCGGGATACGATCCCGTCCCGGTGGCCGGCCCGCGTCGAGGAACTGCGGGTGGTGCACGCCGCCTACCCCGACGTCACCCTGTCCCGCTTCCTCGAGGACTCCGGGTTGGACCTGCCCGACGTCTACGACGGCAGCCGTGGCTGGTCGGATCTGTGCCAGGCGGCCGGGGCGCCGGTCGCCCCCGCCGGCCCGCACGAGGCGCCGCTTCGCAAGGCGATCGGCCGGCGGCTGCACGTCGACGACGACGAACGCATTGCGATCTATCGAGAACTGTTGAGCTCGGCTGCCGCGCCTGATGTTTCGACCGTGCCGGAGCGACGCCGGCGCCTGCTGCGGATGCTCGTCGCCAGCCTGGGCGACCAGGTGCTGACCAAGGACCAGTCACTGCAGGGCGGTGTGGATCTGCTCCGGGCGCACCCGCAAGTGCGCGCCGAACTGACCCAACTGCTCGTCGAACTCGACGAACGGGTGGACCATCTGCACGGCCCGTTGCCGATGCACCCCGATGTTCCACTTCAGGTCCACGCCCGCTACACGCGCATCGAGATCATGGCGGCCTTCGGTGTTGGGATGCAGGCGAAGACGCCGGACTGGCGCGAAGGTGCGCGGGAGGTCAAAGATGAGCGCGCAGACCTGCTGGCGTTCACCCTCGACAAGAGCAGCGGCAGCTTCTCGCCGACCACCCGATACCGCGACTACGCGGTCAGCCCCAGGCTCATTCACTGGGAGAGCCAGTCGACCACCCGTGCCGACAGCGAGACCGGCCTGCGGTACCGCAGCCATGAGAAGAACGGGCATTCGATCATGCTGTTCACCCGGTTGCGCGCCGACGATCGGGCGTTCTGGTTCCTCGGCCCGGCCACCTACCGCAATCATGTGGGGGAGAAGCCGATGGCTATCACCTGGGAGCTGCACACGCCGCTGCCGGGGGATTTGTATCAGTCGTTCGCCGCGGCGGTATGAGGACGGCGATCTTCACGTGTGCGGACACATGGCCGAGGCTTTGCCTCAACGTGGACCTGAGCCGTGCTGATGTTGTCGATCACGCGCCGTCCCTATAGTTGCGCCAATGGGGCACCTCTTCGTCGCGCAAGGCGACCTCACGAAACTTGCTTGCGACGCGATAGTGATTCCGTGCGACGAGAAGTTGAACGTCAACAAGGCCTGGATGCCGATCCTGCTCGCAGATACCCCCATGGTTGGCCCTTGGTTGCAGATCACCGGAACTGCCAACGCATACGGCGTCATTGATCTCCCGGTTGTTGGAAGCAGGAGGGTGTGCGCGTTTGTATCGCCGTACGCGGGTTACTCAGCGCCGAACGAGCCGGTGGATAGATTGTGGACGGCGCTGACCGACGTCGACCAGCGTCTCGAGCGGGGTGCTCGCCGACCCAGGCCTCTCATCGGGATACCGCTGGTGGGAACTGGCGATGGCGGACTGGCACGCCGCCGCGGAGAGGTCATTGCTGAACTGCTGGAACGTCACAGGTCCGAACCGCTGCGAGCAGATCTTGCGCTGATCCTTGCTGACCCGCGCGATTTCGCGGCAGTTCAGACCCGGCGGGAGCCCCGCGACTGGCCTGAACTCGACGATGTACTGCGGGCAACGGCAGATGAGCTTGGACGCCTGGCGGCCGACAAAGAGCTGTCACTGTTCCTGGGCGCCGGGGTGTCACGACCGGCAGGTCTGCCGGGGTGGGCTGACCTGCTCGAACTGTTGGCACGCGAGGCGGGCACGGAATGCCCGCCACTGGAGGACGGCTTCGAAAAGGCCGCGACACCTATCAAGGAGAAGCTGGGAGCCGACTACGTCCCGGCGATGCAGAAGCTGGTCGATGCCCGAGAGCATGCGGTCGGCCACGCATTGTTGGCGGGTCTGCGGGTGGATCAGATGGTCACGACCAATTTCGATCCCTGTCTGGAGTTGGCGCTTGAATCATCCCACCGCAGCGGATTTCGCGTCCTGGCGCGTGAACTCGCCGAAGGCGGCAAGCCCTGGCTGTTGAAATTGCACGGCGACATCCGCCAGCCGGAATCGCTGGTCCTCGATAGCGAGGACGTCGAACGTCATAAGCAGGACGGGGCAGCGTTGCGTGGGGTCGTTCAGAGCCTCCTGCTCACCAGCCACCTGCTGTTCGTGGACTTCAGCTTCAAGGATGAGGACTTCCTCAACCTCGCCGAGGCGGTCACCAAGGTCCGAAACTCCGCCGTCTGCGGATCAAGCCAGCCGGTGGGCACTGCATTGGCGTTGACACAGTCGGATGCCGACAGCGTGGACCTCGACGACCTCGGCACCGTCGTCATGTTGGAGTCCGGTCCCGATGATGCGGCTCGCAAGCTGGAGATATTTCTCGACAGGCTTGGGTGGGCTGCGGCCACCCATCATCCGGTGGCCGCGGAGTATCTGCTCGACGGCCGCTACGAGTCGGCGCTGTCGGATGAGGATCGCCGGCTACGTGACTTACTGAGCGAATTGATGGACCGCGCTGACGCCGCGACGCGGGCGAGTTCGGGATGGTCGCGCGTCGCCTCCTGCCTTCGCGACCTCGGGGCCGGGGACGCAGAACTTGCTGCATCTACCTGAATCCTCAGCAGAGGCAAGGATTTACAGGCCTAATGATTTAGCCTTCGCCGCGTCGCAATCGGCCTGTGTGATAAGCCCTGAGTCGAGCATCCTCCTGAAACTTAACAGGTCGGCCATATGGTCGTCGGCCCCGGTGATCGCGGGTTGTTCCAGGGTGCGGATACCGGGGCCTGACGGCGACGATTGCCCACCAGCGCGGGGACGTCGAGCCCCCGGGTGACGGGATGGCACGCCTTAAACAAAGGCTCTCAACTCAAACCGAATTCAGCCGCTCCGGATCGCGCGCCCCGAACACCGGCTGCTGCAGCCGAGCGTTGCTCCATCCGCGATCCCACGGCCAGTGCCGCTCGTCGTCGGTCCACACCAGCTGCAGCGCGGCGAACGCGCGCCGGTAGAACTGGTCCGCGATCTTGAGGTGAATGTCGGGATGATCGACCTCGACGACTCCCAGGACAAGCTCGCCCTCGAACTTGATCTGCACCCCCAGCTCCAATCGGGTGTCGTGATAGGCCATTTCGTGGGCGGCTGAGTCCAGCAGCTGAACCGAGATGTTCTCGGGGAGTCCGGTGACCAGCAACTCGGGCAGGCCCAGGTCATGAAGACCGACCGTG
>JAUPKM010000002.1 GCA_030837445.1 Actinomycetota bacterium | reverse complement strand
TCGTGGGCCTGCTGATCACCGTCGTCGCGCTGGCGTTCGCCGCCCGCCGCGGCCTCGTGCTGTTCAAGTTGATTCGCACCGGTCAGCCCGCGGTCGGGCGCCCCGCCAAGGTGGACAAGGCAGTACAGGCAGAGGGCACGGAGGTGCTCGCGCAGAAGAAGCTGCTGCAGTGGGCCGTTCCAGGCATTGCCCATGTGTTCGCGTTCTGGGGCTTCCTGGTGCTGGGACTGACCATCATCGAAGCCTTCGGCGCCCTATTCAACCCTGAGTTCGCAATCCCGATCATCGGTCGCTGGGCGGTGCTGGGATTCCTCGAGGACCTGTTCGGCGTGCTGGTGTTGGTCGGCATCATCATCTTTGCGATCATCCGGCTGTCGCACAATCCGGCCAAGGACGGCCGGAAGAGTCGGTTCTTCGGCTCGCACACCGGTGCCGCCTGGCTGGTGTTGTTCATGATCTTCAACGTCGTCTGGACGCTCTTCCTCTACCGCGCCGCCCAGTACAACGTCAGCATGTTCACCGGCAAGCAGAACTTCCCGTTCTACGAATCCGGCGGCGCCTTCGCCACCGAGATAGTCGCCAAGTGGCTGGAACCGCTCGGCCTGTCAGCAAACGAGTGGCTCGAGACGATCGGCATCTGGCTCCAAATCGCCGTCGTGCTGATCTTCCTCATCATCGTGCTCTACAGCAAGCACCTGCACATCTTCATGGCGCCGATCAACGTGTACTTCTCGCGTCGACCCAACGCCCTCGGGCCGCTTCTGCCGATGTACTCCAACGGCGAGAAGATCGACTTCGAAGACCCCGCCGAGGATGCCAGCTTCGGGGTCGGCCGAATCGAGGACTTCACCTGGAAGGGCATGCTCGACATGGCGACCTGCACCGAGTGCGGGCGCTGCCAGTCCCAGTGTCCGGCCTGGAACACCGGCAAACCGCTGTCTCCCAAACTGCTGATGATGGACCTGCGCGACCATCTCTTCACCTCGGCGCCCTACCTGATGGCAACCGTGGGCGCAGGCAAACCGGATGAGATGGGCGAGCGGAGCGAAGGGGCCTTGGAGTTGGTGGGGGCGAGCGTCGCCACCGAGATCTCGCGGCCGCTGGTTGGTTCCCGCGACGGCGACCCGCTGCGGGTGGACGACGGCTACGACGCCGCCGGACACCGCTCCCACGAAGGTGCCGTAATCGACGTCGACGTGCTGTGGTCCTGCACCAGTTGTGGCGCTTGCGTCGAGCAGTGCCCGGTGGATATCGAGCACATCGACCACATCATGGACATGCGCCGCAATCAGGTCATGATCGAGTCCGAGTTCCCGACCGAACTGGCCGGCCTGTTCAAGAACGTGGAGCAGAAGGGCAACCCTTGGGGCATGAACGCCTCCATGCGCAACGCCTGGATCACGGAGATGGACTTCGAGGTTTCGGTATTCGGTGCAGAGGGCGAGGACGTCATTCCGGACGACGTCGACTACCTGTTCTGGGTCGGCTGCGCCGGTGCCTACGAGGACCGCGCCAAGCGGACAACGAAGTCGGTGGCCGAGTTGCTGCACATGGCCGACGTCAAGTTCATGGTGATGGGTGAGGGGGAGACCTGCACCGGCGACCCGGCCCGCCGCGCCGGCAATGAGTTCCTGTTTCAGATGCAGGGGATGCAGAACGTCGAGGTGCTGAACGAGATCAAGGCCACCAAAATCGTCGTCACCTGCCCTCACTGCCTCAACACCATCGGTCGGGAGTACCCGCAGCTGGGCGGGCACTACGAGGTCATCCACCACACCCAGTTGCTGGCCCAACTAGTGGCGGAGGGACGCCTCACGCCGGTGACCCAGGTCGACGAGAAGGTCACCTACCACGACCCGTGCTACCTGGGTCGCCACAACAAGGTCTACGTCCCGCCCCGCGAACTGGTGCAGGGTGTTCCCGGCGTTCAGTTCGTCGAGATGGAGCGCCGCGGCTCGAAATCCTTCTGCTGTGGCGCCGGCGGAGCGCGGATGTGGATGGAGGAGACCCTCGGCGAGCGGATCAACGTCAACCGTTCCGATGAGGCGATCGGCACCGGCGCCACGAAGATTGCCGTCGGCTGCCCGTTCTGCAACGTGATGCTCAACGACGGTGTCACCGTGCGCAAGCAGGAGGGGACCGCCGTCGAGTCGGTCGAGGTGCTCGACGTCGCCACGCTGTTGCTGGGGTCCGTCAAGCAGTAGCCGGGCATTATTCGCGCTGGCCGCTGGCCGGGATGATGTCCTCTGCGCACTCCACGAACGCTCTTTGGCCGGAAAACCCCGGCGTGTCGCGGCGTGTCGCGAGTAATCCTGCTGTCGTGGAGTCCCCAGAGGACTCTCCTCCGATCCTGGGCGGGCGATCGCGCACCAGCGGCCTCTTGGAGACGGGGGTGAGAGACGGGGGCGAGGAGGCGGGGGCGAGGAGGCGGGGGCGAGGAGGCGGGGGCGGGACCAGTGAAGGCAGCGGGCTAGCGCGCGGCCGGGTGTGGGTCGCGCTCAGCCTGTAGGCGCTGGCTCCGCAGCTCGTCGGCGATACCACCTGCGTTGCTCGCGATGAGGTCGATTTCCTGCAACCAGCGCAGAGTCCAGAACAACCGCGACACGGTCGGCGCCATCGCGCTGTCCTGCTGCTCGGCCCAGATGTCGACTTTGCTTTCGACTGTTTGTCGGGCGTGGGCAAGGTCAGGCAGCGGCTCGGGCACCATCATCGCGACAGGGACGATCGCATCTTTGGGCAGATCGTCGAGCAGCGCCACCAGCCTCCGGGTATTCGCCGCCATTCTCCGGGCGACCGCATCGGACGCGGCGACGAGATCACCCGCCGCTCGACGTGCGTGTTGGTCACCGGGGTAGTCACCGACCTGCATCGAAATGACCTGCGAGACATAGGTGACATGTTCGATCATCGACAGGATGCGCGCCCACACAATGGTTTCGGCCCCTCGTGAGGCACCCTGAGCCAGCGCCAGATCCACCGTCTCGCTGGCCCGAGCAAGAGCGATCCGAGCCTTGGTCGCCGCCGCATCGGTGGTGGGCGCGTCCGCCTCGGACGCCAGTATCGCCGCCAATCTGCTCACCGAGGCGCGCAGTAGCTCTGATGCCGCGTCGGATGCGGCCAACAAGGCGTTCTGAACCTGAGGCGTCAAGCCGCGCGGAGTCACCAGCACGCTCACCACCACCGCCACAACCAACCCCAGGACCACATCCAGCAACCGCAATTCGGGCATGCCGCGGGTTCCTGCCGAGGTGATCGCAACGAGGTTCATCAACGTGGTGGTGAAGGCCGCTTGCACCAGGATCGTCCCCTTCGTGCCCACCGCGTAGCCCAGGAAGCCGGCGACCAGCGGGAGCGTCGCCCACCCCCACTCGGCATGGTCCCGCAGGCCCAGCAACAACAGCCCACCAATCAGGAAGCCAAGCACCTGGCCGAGGAAGACCTGCCAGGCCATGTTCCGAGTGCTCTGGCGATCGAGTCGCAACACGCTCAGCGTGCCGAGGACCACCCAGTAACCTCGCTCGACTCCGGTGAACTCCACCACCAGCAGGGCTGCGGCAATGGCGATCCCCAACCGCAAGGCGTTGCGGAACCACGGGGCCCCCGGCTTCATCTCCGACGGCACCGGGCGCCAGGGGTGGCTCACCGCGATGACCCCCGGCACCGGGATCCCCCGGAAGGTGAGCGGTGGA
>JAUPKM010000344.1 GCA_030837445.1 Actinomycetota bacterium | reverse complement strand
TTCACCACTTGAAGTCCTCCCTCGCGATATCCAGATCTGCCGTCATCTCGCACCACGCCTTGGCGCCGCCCATCTCGTTCACCAGTTGCTGATGCACCGACGGAATGCCCGGCCACACAACACCTTCCCGGTTGCGGACTTTGCGCAGCGCCCGCTCGGCGAGGTGGTCGAGCTCGCGGATGGTGGGTTCGGGTCTGCGCGCGAACAGCGGGGCGTAGTGCCACATCAGAGCACCGCGTCCTCGAATAGCTGAGCCTCAACAACAGGCAGCTCATCGTCCACCGCCGCGAGGTTCCTCAGCGCCTGCTGGAAGTACGAGGGCTTCAGCTCGGCACCTATGCCGAATCGGCCCATTCTCACCGCGGAGTAAACCTCCGAGCCGACACCCATGAAGGGTGTCAGTACTCGCTCACCCGGCCTCGTTCGGAGATCCAGAAAGCGTTCGATCACATCCAACTGCAATGGGTGGACGTGCTTCTCGTCGTCCTCGTCGCGCGCATCACGGAACGGAAGCACCCGGTCGAGTCGAACGTCGTCCCACACTGATGATGCGTAGCGGCGCCAGATCCAGTGCGAGTATCGGTTGAGCTTCTGGTCGCCGTCATAGTCACGGAACTTGAGTAACTCTGCCGGAATCGGCTCACCGCCGGCGTATCCGTTGACCAACCCGCAGGGGTGGGCGATCGGTTCGGTGTCGCCGGGCTTGCGGAATACCAACAACTCGTCGGCTGCGGCCACCCCACCGAATGCGGCGTTCTCGCATATCGTCCGGTGCGCCAGGTTCTTCGCCATCGTCCTGTTGCGAACCGCGAGAGGCTCTTTCCATATGACATGCCGGGCGATGAACAGCCAACCTGCCTCCTGGTGAGCCCGAATCACATCACCGGGAAAGTCGGTGTATGCATCCTTGCCACTGTTGCCGGTGGGGACCAGGGCGGCGTGGACCCCGGATAGGCGACCAGGGATGGTGACGCGGTACTTCTCGCGGATGACGAATCCGTAGTGCTCAAAGAACTCCTGGTAGCTCCTCGTGTTGGAGAGGTCTCGGTCATCACTGCTGTAGTGGTAAAGCCCGGAGAATGGCGGGCTGTAGATGGTGCCGTGGATGCTGTTGTCGGGGATGTTGGCGAGCATGTCCATGCAGTCGCCGTTGTAAATCGCCCAGCGGTCGGTGACCTGCTGATCTAAGACGCCGTTCACATTTCTCCCTGTTGTGTATTGACACGCGTATTGACACGCGCTAGTGTTGAGGCATGAGCAAAGCAAGCAACATCGCCTGGGTAGTAACCCTTAAGACCGGCCCTAACAAGTGGTCGAACATCATGGTCGAAGCTGACACCAGATACGGCGCAGGCCGGGAAGCTCAGCGCATCCTCGGGAACCACCCAGTCGTCAAAGTTTCGTAACCAAACGAAGGAGGAGGAGTCATGTCTTACATCGACACCTACACCCAAACCCCCGCGGAGATGCTGGCCGCCGAGTTCGTCACCATCTACCCCGCCAAGGGCGCCGGGCGCATCCACTCCACGGAATGCCAACGCCGGCCCGCCAATCTCGGACTCCCCACCACGGCGCCCGCGGTGAAGATGGGCCGCGCCGCTATCGCGAAGTGCTGCAACTCCCACGAGGGAAGGTTGCTCAACCTGATCGAAAGGCATAGCCAGTGAAGCCGACCCACACCCCGCCCCGCTCCATCCGCGTCCCTGAGGACGTGTGGGAGTCGGCAAAACTCGCCGCCCACGAGCGCGGAGAGACCGTGACTGATGCCGTGGTGCGATTCCTGCGCCGCTACGGGAAGTCAGGCAGTTAACCACTGCGGCACCTCCAATGGAGTGTCGTATCGGTGGGCGTCAATCGCGCGGGCCTGGTTCATGTGCTCCACGAGCGCGCTGAACATCTGGTCAGCCTGGTCGGCCTTGCGTTGGAGGTTGGCCAGCACACGCGAGCCGCCCTCGGTGGTGATGACATCCACCTCGACCTGGTGTCGCTGGCCGAACCGCCAGCAACGGCGAATGGACTGATACCACTGCTCGTAGGAGTGGCTCGGGAAGTAGGTCATCCGGTGGCAGTGTTGCCAGTTCAATCCCCAGGCGCCGATGGCCGGCTTGGTGACCAGCACGCGGATCTCGCCGCGAGTGAATGCCGCGAGCTTCTCTTCCTTAGCGTCGGCGGTATCCGATCCGATTACCTCAACGGCGCCGTCAATGAGTTCGGTCAGTAACGCCGACTCGTCATTGAGATGACACCAGGCCACCGCTCGGTCGGCATCGAGCAGCTTTGCCGCGGCGGCTTCGCATCGTTCGATGAGGGTGCGACGGTTCTCTTCGCGCTCCTCCCGTAGTCCATGTGCCGGAACGTCGAACAGTGTCCCGTCGGCTGGGCGATTGGCGTCGACCTTGGTTTCGCGCACAACCAGCTTCGGTAGGTGATGGTCGCCGTCGCTGTATCCATAGTCGGATGGCTTGCGGATCGCCCTGGCCCACGATGAGACCCACCGCCAGAACGGTTCGGCCGCATGGCCTTTGAGTCGCCACTCGATGGCTTTCCCGCCCATATCCCGACCGCGGGAAGATACCGAACGGTTGTCGTTGACGAAGAATCTCGTCAGCATGTCCATGTAGCCGAGGTATCCCAGCGCTTCGCTGCTCGTTCCCAGTTCGATGTAGTCGTTGGGTGCGGCGGTTGCGGTGCCGAGCAGTCGGTACTGAATCCGCCGCATGAACTCGGTGACCTCGGCGCGTCGACTGCCGTCGAATGACTTGATAGCCGAGGACTCGTCGCAGACGACACCGCTGAACTCGCGCCAGTCGAACTTATCCAGCTGCTCGTAGTTGGTGATCGTGACCGGAGCCGCCACTTGGCCATTGCGGGACAGTGCGGCGTCGTGACCGAACTTCTCGGCTTCCGTGGTGATCTGGAATCCGACCGCTAGCGGAGTGAGGAACAGTACCGGCTTACCGGTGTGTCGATACACCTGCTCGGCCCATGCCAGTGCCATCGGTGTCTTGCCCAGCCCGCAGTCGGCGAAGATGCCGCCACGACCTTTCCGTACCGCCCATTCAACGAGGTTGGTCTGGTAGTCGAACAGGTGAGAGGGGAGTCCCTCGGGCTCGAATCCTCCAGAGTCGGCCAACTGGGCTTTGTTCGCCAGGAATGTCGAGTAGTCCATCAGCGGTCTACCCACTCCACCAGCCCGTACCCACCCAACGCGACCGCAGCCACGGTGATGCCGGTGAGCATCGAGGTCGGGTCGACCGTCGCTGTCA
>JAUPKM010000343.1 GCA_030837445.1 Actinomycetota bacterium | reverse complement strand
CCCCGGATGGACGAGATCATCGGTCTGGTGCTGGGCTGGGACGCCGACGTGCTCGTGCTCACCGAGTTCCGGCTCGGCAAGGCCGCCCGGCTGCTGCAGCAGCTGGGGGCGGCACGCTACGCGGTCAGCCACCCGCCCGGCGTCGACCCCGTCCGCAATAGTGTGCTGATCGCCTCGCGCCACGGGTTCACCGACGAGCAGCGGTTCTCCGAGGAGCTCGATCCCCGGCATCTGTGGTGCGCAGTGACCGCCGGGATCAGCCTTTGCGCCGCCTACCTGCCCGTCCCCACCGAGTTGCGCACGCCCTACCTCGAGGCCCTTGCCGCCACGGGCCGCGGCCGAGGAGTCGAGCTGATCATCGGTGACTTCAACACCGGCAAGAATGGGCCGGACACGACGCTGACGCGTGGGGCGTTCCCGTGCGGCCACCTACTGGACCGGCTCTCCGAGGCGGGATACACCGACCTGTGGCGCGACCGGCATCCGGAAGCGCGGGAGTATTCCTACTACTCGTGGAAGAACAACAAGCCGTACAACGGTTTCCGCATCGACTACGCCTTCGCCACTGACGCGCTGAAGCGCCGAGTGGTCGATTGCTCGTTCGAACACCTGCTGCGGTACCCCGACCGCATCACCGACCACTCTGCGCTCCATGTGCGGATCGCGGGTCGAACCGCTACGTAGGGTTGGGGACAAGCCGAGGTCTCGCCGACTCGGCTAAACCTCGCAGCGTGTGTCGCAGGGCAATCGCAGCGCTTCATCCAGCTCGATCGGGCACGATCACCCCATGACCGTCACCGACGAACAGATCGCGAGCTGCGTCGCCTACTACCGCCGACTGCTAGACCGACGGCCGGAAGGCCCGCCCGCATCCCTGAAGCAGGCACCGCGCAG
Organism: Actinomycetota bacterium; assembly: GCA_030837445.1. GTDB lineage: Bacteria > Actinomycetota > Actinomycetes > S36-B12 > UBA10799 > JACJWR01. The sequence continues at coordinate 5,421 of JAUPKM010000343.1, read as the reverse complement.
CGGGCTGCAGCAGATCATCGGCCGCGCCGGCGCGAAGCGACGCTCCGCCGGCCTGCTCAACCAGCTGGATGCGGCCTTCACCGAAGCGGGGATCGTCACCTACCCACGCCTCACCGACTCGAAGAACCGCCCCGACGAGCGCATCCACTTCTTCGACCAGCGACACCAACTCGAGGACCTCTCCACGCCGCGCCAGACATTCCCCGACGAAAAGAGCCTGCGGGCCTTCGTCCTGGCCAACCTGCACGAGTTCAACGACCTGCGCGGACTCACCGGCGTCAAGACGGAATTCCGGATGCCCAGCGGGCGGCGCTTCGACGTGCTGGGAAAACGGGCCCGGTCCAACGAACTGGTCGGGCTGGAACTCAAGCTGGCCGACATCGACGACCGTGCAGTCGGCCAATCGTTGAAGTACATCGACGACCTCGCCAGAGAAGCCGAAAAGCGTGGACTGTCCGCCCACTACGTCCTGTTGGCCGGCGGGCAGCCGAACACAGCCGGGCGCAAGCAGATTCAACGCCACGCCGACGAGCGCGGAGTCACAGTGACCGTGCTGCTATATACCGTCGAGGTGACGGTCCGCCCCCACCCGTGATCGCAGCGCGGCCCTCTACGCGTGCATGTTGTCGGTCTCGAACTCTGCCAGGATCAGAGAAAGTCGTTCAAGGATGATGCCGAAGTCGCGGCGCCACCGCGTCGACGGCGGCCAGCATCTCGCCGCGCGATTCAACTCGATCCGAACCCACGACAGCATCGCATCCGGCTCTGCCTCCGCGGCCTTCGCGAGCTGCGTGAACGCTCTCCCGACGGATCCGGCGAACGCCTCGGTGTCACCGCGGCGGCTCGCGAGCGGGATCTCGTAGTCGGGTATGGCATCCAGCTCGTCGATCATCGCCCGCAGCTGCTCGACGATCCGCTCCCGGCGAGGATCGCCGCCCGCACCTGTCAGTGCGACATCCAGTTCGACTCGCGCCGCGTCGGCCTCCTCGTACTCCACCGGGTGCTCTACGAACCGCAGGACATGCTCGAACGCTGCTGTCACCGATTGGGCGAACGGCGTCTGTGGCCACGTCGAGCCGTAGGCGCTCGCCCAGGCGTCCCACTCGGCCTGCCGTTCAGCGGCGTGGGTTCCGTCGAGGTGCCGGCCGAACGAGGCCCGCGCCTCGGCGATCAGGGCCGGATCCGGATCCGGAAAATCGGCAGCGACCTCACTGAGCGCGAACTGCGTCTCCGCGTCGAACCACGACCCACATTGCGTGCCGCCGCTGCCGTCCACAACGGCCCTCATCAGGTACTCGTTGAAACGCTCAATGAGCGCCTCAGGACTCTCCGGCCCTGGACCAAAACACACTGAAACCCCCCGATTGTCGCCCCCGATTTTAGAGGCAACCACCGACAGCGATGGTGGCGAGGCGGACCGGCAGAAGGCGATGAATTCCTCAAACCTGGGGCGGCTTCCTCCCCCGAAAGCCGAGCAGCCGCGAACGGAAGACCCACGAGAAACTCGTCAGCCGCGCTGATTCTCCGCTGCTGCCTCGTAAATGGCGTCCTTCAACTGGTCGTAGGTGCGCGGCACCTCGGCGAGCTGTTTCAGCCGCGCGAGCCCGATCGTCTTCCGCGTCGGAACTTCGCTTTCAAGCACGGCCGTGGGCACCACGTAGAACGTCCAATGCGAAACATCGAGCGGGTCGATGCTTTTCTTGACCTTCCCCTCGAGCACACAGAAGACATACACCGCGGCGCTTCGCGTCGCACTGTCCGCAGTGGTGTTGGTGCGCTCGTCCCAGCCCTGGGCACGGCGGATGCTGAACACGATCTCTGAGGGCCGATCTTGTTTCCACGCCTGCACGTAGGCAGCCGATTTCACCTCGATCCCGACACGTTTCTTCTCAGCCTGGGCACCGTCGGTCTCGGCACCGTCGGTCTCGGCGCGGTCGCTCTCGGCACCCTCGCTCTCGGCACCGTCGATCTCCAGGTCGTACTGGTTCCACTCCACGCGCTTCGTGTCGCAGATCCCGAGCGCGGTGGCCACGATGTACTCAGCCAGCACGCCGCGGGTGGTGTTGGTGAACAGGTCCCCGTACGCCCAGGCATAAAACTCCTGTGAGTACAGGTGAGTCATCGCCGAGCCTCCATCGCATTAGGGTGGGCCGTCTTCGGTCGGCAGTTCAGCTAGCGAGCGGCTCGGGCAGCGGGGCTTCCACCGACATCCACAGCAGAACGTCGAGTATCCGCAACTCCGAGACCGTCGAAGGAACCGCCGGCACCTCTGCGCGCAGGCCACTCAGCCAGTCCCATACGGCGCGGTCGTCGTCGGTCAGGACGTACCGGAACTTCTCCCAATTGCCGTTGGTGTCCAAGCCGGTGGCGTCTTCGACGAAGCTGTCCCAGATCGGCAGCAGCCGAGGTCGTTTCGCGGCCAGCAGCTTGCTCGTCGTCGTGCGCCCGAGTCCGTCGCGGCCCCTGCGCAGGAGTGCCCAGAGTTGTCCGGCCGGGGAGTCGCCCCGCAGCAACGCCGGGTCCGCGTCGACGATGTCCACGTCAGCCGGAATCTTGGCGAGCAGGCGGCTGATCTCCGCAGCGTCGCGGCCCATAAGCCGCAGCGCCGCCTGCGCCCGAACCTTCACGCTGAGCATGGACACGGCCAGGAAATCCGCAGGGCCGAGCGTGTCGGGATCGAGGTTCAGCGCGGCCACCGACTCGAACCGCGACCCGGTGTAGTTGGGCTGGCCATCGTCATCTTCGGAGTAGTAGCGCTTCAGGTGGATGACCGCAGTCTCGGTGTCCTTCGCGACGATGAACCGGGGCCAGTGCTGGCGCCATTCGGTGTAGCTCACTGGGTCAGCCAACCCATCCCCCGATCGTCCCGGCTGTTCGCTGCGAGGGAACGTAGCAGGCGGCGGCGACACGAGCGGCGGTCACTGCGGCATTCCGGGGACCGTTGCTCATCACCAGAATTGCCACCACGGTTTCTTCTTGGGCGCCGGCTTGGCGTCTGGTTGCTCGGCGGACCTTTCCATCAGCCTTGTGCAGGCATCGCAACGGCCGGCTTGGTCAAGCTGGACACCGTGCAGGGAGCACCTCATCGGCGGCGGGCTCGGCGGTTCGGCCAAAGGCACCCCTTGCGATACCTGCACGGGTCCATTCCGGCCCGGGGACAACAACCGGGATTGCTCTGCCTTACCGATCTGGGCCGGCGGCCGACACGGTTTATCTAGCCAGGGACATGCGGTGTAGTCGTACGGGCGGAATCGAAGCGCGTCGAGGCATACCCGGCGCGTCTCGGGGTCATCCATGTCAAGCCAGCGGCCGATCGACAGAATCGAAGCCTTTTCTGCGCCCGCGCCTTTCAAGGCAGCCGCGACGGATTGCGCGTGTCCTCCGGATGTCCACGTGTCCTCGATGACCAGAACGTGCGACTTGGCCGGGATGGCGGAGACGACGTCGAAGTGCCCCGCGTTGAGTCGGCGGGCTTCGTTGTAGTCAGCGGCCTTCCCCGATGCACTGGCCCGTACTGTGACCTGCGACGGGGGCAGCCCGGGCATCTGGTGAACGATGCGGTGCAGTGGGTGTTCCCGGTCGAAGTGCTGTAGCGACGGCACTGAGGCCCAGTGGGTGAACGCACTCCCGACGGCCTTGCGGGCGCAGTTGTTGTGGGACAAAGCCAGGAGAAGCAGAAGCAGCACCGCTTCGGAGTCCTGAGCGTTCCCCTCCTTGTAACCGCGCATCAGGCGACCGCTTTCCTCGCCTTTGCACGCATAGATCAGAGTTCCCAACAGGTCGGCTGCGTCGTAGGGCTCATAGGAGCGGCAGGTTCGACAGACGTCTCCCGCGGCGAGAAATCGGGTGCCCTTGCACCGTCGGCAGGTCTGTCCGGGGAGGTAGATGGTGTTGATGAGACAGCTTCCCGCCGATCGAATCAGCCGCTTGCCAGCACGCTGAATGGCGAGCTCATTGATCTGACGCTCACCCATCACACCCCCCGATCGGACTTCCGGCGAGCGTAACGGGCTTCTCGCCTGACATGCTCAGGGAGTGGATCTCGTGCTCCCCGAACCCGCTGAGCTGGCGGCGGTGTACGCATTAGAGTCCATCAAGGGATTCGGCCCCCAGAAGTTCCGAGAACTCACCGCGGCCGGGTTGACGGCGATGGATGTGGTCGAGGCGCCCAGCAAGCTGCCGATCGCCGGGCGGCGGGGCGAAGGCTTTCGCCAGGAGTTGACCGATCTCGCCGAGGTCGGCATCGGCACATTCGAGCAGCGGGCACGGAATCAACTGGAGCGCGCCCGCGACCACGGAGCGAACATCCTCATCCACGGAGATGCGCGGTATCCCAAGTCGCTGTGGGAGTCGAACAATCCTGTGCCGGTGCTCTACGTGTGCGGCGACCTTTCCCACCTCCACACGGAACACGCCATAGCCTGCGTCGGATCGCGGGCGATCAAGGAGCCGTACCAATCGCTTCAACATGACTTCGCCGCTGCGGCAGCCACTGACGGGTGGCTCATAGTGTCCGGCTTCGCTACCGGGGCCGACACTGTGTCGCATCGCGCTGCGCGCGACGGCGCCGGGGTCACCGCCTGCGTCATGCCGAGCGGGTTGGACCGGCCTTTTCCACCCGAGAACAAGGCCCTGTGGCAGGAGTTTCTCGATTACCCCGGCGCGGTTCTGGTCAGCGAGTTCCCCTTCGGCACCGCTGCCTCGAAGTTGACGCTGAGCAAGCGCAACAAGACGATCGTCGGACTCTCTAGGGGCGCGCTCATCGGGCAAGCATCAGCCACCGGAGGGGCGATGTACGCCTTCCGGTTCGCCCAGGAGCAGCACAAGCCCGTGGCGACCTTCGCCGGTGACGGCAGCGAGGACACCAGCGGCAACGCCACGATCAGCCGGTCCGGCGGAACGACCTTTCCCGCCGACTACAGCGACCACCATGCATGGGGTTCATGGCTGAGCTCGCTGATTTCTACTACCTAGCCCTGGAACGGTCGTTGCGCTGACCGGCCGATTGACTCCCTATTCGCCAGCGCCTGCAAACGTCACTCCATCGACGAATTTGATTGCGCTATCTTCAGGTGCGAATCCGTAATAGTTGACGCCGTTCCATTCGGCGTCCACAACGAACATCACAGCGCCGTCGACCTCGAGGCCCGCAGCCAGATCATCGGGATCGCCGTTATCCACAAACCGGATGAATTCAGTGGGGAAACGCGGGCTGACGTAATCCCACGAACCGGCCATCCCATAGTAGACGAAAAGTGGCTCTTCCGGGTTCTGTGTGGGTGAGGGCTGGTCTTGATGGGCGGTCAGCGGAAGGATCGGGGGGATGCGCGACACCGAGTTGTACCGCCATCTGTTGGGAATTCAGGCCCCCTGGAAGGTGGGCCGGGTCGAGCTGTCGGCGGCCGACGGGCGGGTCGATGT
>JAUPKM010000342.1 GCA_030837445.1 Actinomycetota bacterium | reverse complement strand
GGTTGAACTCACCGCCGCGGTCGAGCGGCACGCCGGCCAACTCGCCGGTGAGCTTGGCCTGCGGGGAGCCGACGCGGTTCATCTGGCCAGCGCGCTAGCCCTGCGCGACCCCGACCTGATCGTCGCCGTGTGGGACCGGCGCCTGCATGCCGGAGCCCGTGCCGCCGGGTGCCGGGTCGCCCCTGCCGGCCTATGAGGCCGCAACGTCCCTCGGCCACAACGCCTTGGGAGGTACTGACCCGCCTCGCGTCGCCGCGTGTCGATTCTTGCCAGAGGTTCCATCGCCCCCGGATATCAGCTCCGCTTCTGCCGGGCGGCACCCCAGATCGCATGATCGATCTCCCAGGCGGTTGGCTTGCGCCCATCCGGAAACTCCACTCGTGATACCAGTGCGGCGATAATCTCTCGTGCACCATCGGGATCGGTCCGCACTCCCTGCCGGTCGAGCCAACGCAGAACCATCCGATCGGGTTTGATCAGATTGTCGTTGCCGATCATCATCCACAGGTAACCGCGCCGGATGCCGTAATCGCCCTCTCCCGGAATGGACCGTAGGGCGCGATCCAACTCGGTGAACCGTTCTTCGACGGCCATCAACTCGATCGCCTGCTCGAGGGTTTCGACTCCGCTCTCGCGGAACCGGTGACAGTGGCGAAGGACTGCTTCTGCCTTCAGGATGCCGCCGCGGGTCGAGGTCCGTTGGAGGTTCGTCAGCTCCGTCAGTTCATCGAGCCCGAGATCCGCCAACTGCCGCAGCGTCAGCGGATCGTTCGGCTGAAGTCCGTCGGCCGGCGCGGTCGGCTCGTCCACCCCGAACCGTGGCGCAACCCTCTTTCGCACGAGGGGTACGACGACGCTGTCGTAATGCGCCCCGATGCTCCAGACCGCATCCACGAGGCAGAAAACCAGACTCACCCACCGCCGCTTGCGCGGCTGCGGATTCAGAGCCACAACTGCCTCGGCCAGCCTGTCCAGCGTGGCGCCATCGACGCTTGAACGTCCTGTCACGATCGCTCCCCTCCCAATCCGTTCGATCCCGTTAGATCACTGAAGTGCTTGTGCGCCAGTTCCATATCGCGCTCGCGGTCGACGCCGACGAACGGCTCGGTATAGGTGACACCGTCGACGGTGAAGTCCTCGGGCCTGGCCTTCCCCTTCCGGTACTCCGAGGCGAACTTGCCCGGCAGTTGGCGGCCGTGGGCGTCGTAGAGCGCATCGCGCTCATACTTCTGCAGCACCGGGAACTGGGTTCGATAGATGGTCGTCAATTCCTCGGCGGTGATGCCGAGCATGATCGCCACGATGGCGTCGATTTCGACGAGGGCTTGGCGACGGTCGGCGGCACGGCGCAGCGGGGTTGACCACTTCCAGTTCGGGGTGACATCTCCCAGCGGTGCGCGGTCCGCGTGGTCGACGCCGACGTGCGGAACCCATGAATCGTTCTGCCAGGCAGGGTCGCACAACTCTTCCCACAGCGGGGCGTAGGGGCGGACGAGGCAGTTGAGGCGGAGGGTGCGCAGGATGAGGTGGGGTTCGAGGGGGTGGTTGCGGATGTGGGGGATGTTTGAAATGGCATTGCAATTCAGATTCGCGATGCCCAACACTTTGAACATGAAGTCAATCTCCAGCGACGAAGCGAAACCCGCAGCGATCACAGTATCCGCCGCACCCCTAGCCGCAATGACCTGAATGCCATGTATGTGGGTCGGCCCCGGGCAAATGATGGCCGAGTGGAGGGTCCGAACGGTTGCCGAATCAGCCATCGAACGCCACCCCAACCGGAAGTAGCTCGAACTCGGCTCGCCGTGCCACTTCGGATATGCGGCAAGGTATTCGGCGGCCGGCTTGGCGACCTGGTAGTTGGTGCGCGGGATGAAGTTCTCGTCGATTGCTTCGAGGTCGGTCACCTCATACAGATGCCCGCGACCGGGCCGGGTATCGGGAACTTGATAGAGCGGTGTCGCGACGGTGAGATGTGGTCCTTGCAGGATGACGTTCGCCCAGTCGTCCGGAACCGCCGACTCTGACTGGAAGTACCCCAGCCTGCGGTCGCGGTCCTCCTCCCATCCACGGGTCCATTCGAATGCGATGTCTCCCAGCCGTGGAGCGGCAGCGATCTTGTCGAGCACCTCGGCGCTGGCCCGGTTCACCGGGTACAACATGCGCGCCTCGTCCGGCGGGGTGCCGGGCTCGTCGATGAGGGCGGCCCAGTTGGCAAGAACCGATTCGTCGACACGAACGATCCGCTCACGATGCGGTCGCAGGTCCCACGCATCCTCCAGATCCTTCATTCCCGGTGCAGGGCCAGAACCGTCGTGAACCATCGATCGCTCAACAACGCCCGGTGCGAAGATCCACGACGCTTGGAGGAAATCGACCACAGACTCGCCGCCGTAAACATGCACGCCGAAGGTCTTCTTGTGCCCGATCTCAGGAAACTGGTACGTGTTGTTGTGGAACTTGAAGTGCCGACGCAGCCTCCGATACGTCTCCCTCCGCAGCCTCTTGGCCCGCAGTTCAGTGAAGTGGCTCTCCGGGTGAATCAGGCCGACTACCCCGGCAGCCGCCATGGATCGCCAGGTCCGCTCCATGAAGCAGCGATACAAATCCGGTTGCAGCCCGGTCAGCACCGGGCGGTCGACACCCGAGCCGAGGTGTTCCTTCGTCCCAGCCTGTCCCGCCCGCTCATCCAGGAATGCGCCCAGCACCATCGGATCAGCCAGTGTCGTCGCGCGCTTCTCCCGGATCACCGACTCCGGAGCTTTGTCCACCAGTCGCCACCACGGGTCGGACTCGGCCAGCACCCCGGCCTCGTCCCAGTCCGGCCGCACCCAGGGTGGATTGCCGACCTGGAGGTCGAAGCCCCCGCGGGCGAACACCGGTGCGAAGTCCAGTTCCCAGTGGAAGAAGCCCTGCGCACCGGCAATTGACTCTGCAACCGTGAGCCACGGGAACCCGTCAAGGGCCTTCTGGATCGGCGGGGCCTGGGAGAAGATCCGATCGTTCTCCTCCGCCAGGTCAAGCTCATCCCAATCCAGTTGATGGGCCAGGCTGGTCTGTCCGTACCTCTCGAACTTCCCGGCCTTCGGCGGCACGCCGAGGATCGCCTCGAGACCGCCGACCCACTGGTCCCAGTCGGGCGGTTCGATGTTCGTGGTCAGCGGCCAGAACCAGAGCGCGCACCAGGCGTCCATCACCCGGCGCAGACGGCGGTAGGCGCCGTCCTCGTTGTGCAGCACCGCTTCGATCTGCTCACGGGTGACGGCGGCTTCCAAGCACTCGGTGGGCTGCTGCCCCCACAACTCGATATCGCGGCGGATCTCCGACTCGGCGATGGTGAGTCGACGGAGCGTGAACTGCCACAGCGTCTCCACCCGATCCGCCAGGGCCGCCAGCCGCTTCTTGATCGCAGCGCTGGGGTTGCCGCGAATATCGTTGCGCCACAGTCGCAGTTCCTCCCGCATCTCGGGCGCATAGGTCTTGGCTTCCGGGGTGTCGATGACGGCGCCCCAGCCCTGTGAGGGCAGCAGGAAGTGGTGGATGCCCGCGCCGATCTGTTCGCCCAGTGGCTTGTCCTCGGGCGGGGTGGAGAGCCACCCCTTCTTCGCCAGCAGCGACGGCGCGTACACCGCACGTCGCGCGCCGATCAGCGAGTTGCCGCGCCGCAGGTGCAGGCCGAACCACGGGGCCTGTAGGCCGGCCACCATGGTGTCCAGCCAGAGTGAGATCTCGGCGAGTTCGACGGCGGTGGCGTTGAGGTCGACCCCGTAGACCTGGTGCAGGGCGAGGTAGGCCTTCACCTTCTGCAGTTCGAGTTGGTACTGGTCGGCGTCGATGACCTGTCCGAGGTCTGCCTGCTTGCGTTTGAGGTATTCGGCGGCGAGTTGGCGCACCGCCTCGATGGCGAAGGCCCCGGAACCCAACGCGGGCTCACAGATCGTCAGATTGAGGATCTGCTCAGGGGTGGTGCGTTCGCCGCTCTGGTCGAGGAGTTCTTCGAGTGCCTGGGAGACAACGAACTTCGTCAGTACCTCAGGGGTGTAATACGACGCCGACTGTTGACGTTCCCGGCCGGCGAGGCGGTAGACGAACGTGCCCTGGCGGTGGACCACCGGAACCTGCTCGCCGGTGGCCTCATCCAGGGTCGTGACGAAATCGGAGGCGGACAGATGCTCGGCACGGGTGACCGGCACCACCCAGGATCCCCTCTCCGGGTCGCCGTTCTTGGCCACCTCGTAGAGGTCCTCGGCGGCGAAGAAACCGGTGTAGGACATCAGCCCCTCGTAGACCGCGCCCAACTGGTTGATGCCGAGTTCGGCGTAGGAGATGAAACCCCGGTCGGCCCCCTTGCGGCCCTTGGACTCCTTCGACAGCAGCAGGTGCTGCAGAACCCGTTGGGTGGCGTCGTTGCTCAGTCCCACCTCGTCGATCAGAGCGGTGGCGGCCGGCGCGAAAAGGTCGGCGCGCAGCGCATTGAACTCCAGACCGGGGGCCGGGTCGTCGGCGTCATGAGCGGCCGGTGCGGTGGGTGCGTGTCCCCGGTCCACGAGTCGGAACAGCGTCGCCAGTGACTCGTACAGGTGGGTGCCGGACTTCGCCTGCGGGGAGACCAGTTCGGTGAGCGTCAGATCACGCAACCGGTCCAGGCCGTAACCCTCGCCGTACTCGGGCGCACCGGCGGGGAGCGCCTTCATCTCGGGTGAGGCTTCGGCGTAGAGGAGGAACAGGATGCGGTACAGGAAGCGCAACGACTGTTTGGCCAGGTGTTGGGCGTCGATCTGCTCCAACGGCAGGCCGCGCTGAGCCCGGCGGCTCACCACGTCGTTGGCGATGATCTCCACCGACAGCCGAATGCCCTCGCGAAGGTCCTTGGACACCCCGACGGTGTGCTTGACCGAGTCCTCGAGAACACCTGTCCACCAGATGTTTCCGTCGGCGTCGGGCGCCAACGCCTGGCGTCCCAGCATGGCGGCAACCCGGTCGATCTCACCGCCGCGCTTGTCGTCGCGGCGTTCGACGACGACCAGCAGGTCGACGGCCAGGTAGCGGCCCTCGGCCCACCGTTCGGCTTCGGCGAGCAGCAGCCATTGCCCGGCCTGCACGACGACGAAGGCCGGCGGGTCATCGGCACGAAATGCCGCCGACACCGCTTTGGACACCGCGGTGATGGGCTTGTTGTCCTCCTCGCCGGGTTCCAGCAGCAGTCCGGTCTGCGGGTCCAGCAGGTCGTCGACCGAGGCCACCGGGGCGGCTTGCAGAAGCAGCGTGCCGGCCATCCCGCCGAGACGGGCCGCCGGAAGACGCAACGGGGTTCCGGCGCGTTCACCGATGTAGTCGGTGAGTTCCTCGCCGAATCCGAGGGTGCGGCGGGTCAGGGCGTGCGCATACGCCGCGCCTTCGGGGTGTTCCTCCAGGGTGGACAGCGCGGTCTGCAACTCCCCGGCCGCGGCAATCAGGTGGCGTCGAACGGTGTCGCGGCCCTCGGCGGCTTCGGCGTCCCACCGCTTGCGCAGTTCGAGGACCTTGCCCTGGAAGGACTCTTTGGTGGAGTCGGTGGTGAAGTAGTGCTCGCTGATCCAGTCCTCACCGACGACGATGGAATCCAAGGACGGCACGGCTCACACCTCCCTTCCGGCGGCGGGGGTGTCGGCGGCCACGATGACCAGCAGTGGGCGCACCAACTGCTGGGTGGGCGCCAGCAGATCGGCCAGTCGCTGCTCCTCGGCGATCCGCCGGCCCAACTTGCCGACGCGGGACTTCTGCGCCCCGTGCAGATCCAGACGGTCGGCCTCGGCGTGCCAGCGGTTCGCGCGCTCACGCCACTGGGTGAGCCGCTGGGTGGTGGCGGCCTCCTGTGCGTCGAGCACCCAGCGCATCTCCCGGCGGGCGTTGTCGACCGCCACCGGAATGAGGGCTTGGTAGCCCTCGACGCCGGCCACCGGGCCGGGATTGGCGGAGCCTGGTTTCAGTGCGGTCGTCGTGGTGAGGAAGCCGAGATCTTCCAGCGGTTCGACGACGCAGAACTGCGGGTTCGACGGGTTGGGGAACACCGCGGTGGAGAACACCCGCGAAATGAGTTGGCCCCGTTTGTTGCTGAGGGTTCCCATCAGTAGGACGGTGGGGGCGTCGACGTCGCCGCGGATCACGAAGACCTGGTTGCGGCCGAGCGCGGTCAGCGCCCGGTCACTGGCCCAATCCAGCACCGGGTGCAGTGGGCCGAGGAAGTGGGCCTCGGGCCAGGTGGTGTTGTTGACGCCCTTGCCTTCTCGGGCTTGTCGCAGTTGGGCGTTGCCGACCGGGGTGGAGGTGGCGAGCTTGAGCCGTTCCAGCACCCGGCCGTGCTGGAGGTAGTTCTGCGGAAGCTGAGCCATGCGCTGGCGCAGGTCCCGCGGCGGGGTGAGTTCGGCGATACCGTGCGGTGCACTGACCGTCCAACCGACGCCACCGTGATCGGGTGCGGCGTGCGGCACGTCGTGGAACGCCGCGTGCAGTGCCTCGTCGAGGAAGGTCAGGTCGTCGGGGTACAGGCTCTGGCGCGGCGCCGCCGGCAGCAGTGTCGGGGTGTCGTCGACCACGTCGAACTGGGCGAAGAACGCGTCGAGGTCGCTGCCGTCGGCCACCTGGTCCGCGGAGCGGACCGCGTCGTCGAGATCGGCGCCCTTGGCCAGCACGTCGCGGATCGCGTTCTCTTCCTCGGTGACGCTGTGCTTGCCCATCAGGGATGCGACATCGCCAAGGGTCTTGTGCGCCTGGTTCTCCCGTTCCAGCAGGCGGGAGAGCACCCGCAGGTCACCGG
>JAUPKM010000046.1 GCA_030837445.1 Actinomycetota bacterium | reverse complement strand
GGCCAACGCAAGTGCCTGGTCAAGGCAATCACCTGCGCGAACAGGGCGTAGTGAGAGGGGGCCTGTGCAGCGAGGGCCGCATGACCGATTCCGAGGACAGTATCCTTACCACCTTCGGCCGCATCCTCGAACAAAGCACGGGAACGAACAGCGGTGGGCTAGGGCTTCGCATCGTTTCGGAGGTACTCGAAAAGCCGTGTCCGGACGGCGAACCTCATCAATGCGGCGAACTTGGGCAAGTTGTCTGAGCAGACCTGCGCGCCCAGGATCGAGCCCGCAGAGGTACCAACCACCAGATCCGCGCCAGCAAGGTCGATGCATTCTCCGTCATTCGCTGAAGGTACCCGCTCGCCGTCGCCGAGGGGTCCCCTTGGTCGCGGTGGCGGGTGGTAGTCGAGGGAGTCGAACAGGTTGGCGAGCGGGACCTGCTGCGAGATCGGGTTGCCCGCCGGGCCATGAGCTCCTGTGGGCACAACCAGCGCCGATGTCGGACGCACCTACTCATTTTTCACGAGGAATACGGTAATATTCGTTCGAGACCGGCACTGCCGATCAACACCTGTCCAGCCAACCGATGCCTGTCGAACACCCGGGAGTAACCATGACTGAACTGCCCGTCACCCCTTTGCCCATGGCCCACGGCCACTCCAGTTGCGGCTGCGGTGGTGTCGATGGGGCGGAGGATCCGGTAATCGACGCCCGGACGATCCCGCACGCAATCCGACATGCGGCAATCTTCGGTGCCCTTGACTCCATCGCCCCCGGTGATGCCCTGGTGCTGATCGCGCCGCACGATCCGATCCCGTTGCTGGCTCAGGCGCGTGACCGCTACCCAGCCGGTGTCGGGGTCGAGTACCTTCAGTCAGGCCCGGATTCCTGGCATATTCGATTGCAGCGCGGCTGACCTCACCCACCGCAGCTTGGTGGGGGAGACTATGCAAATGGCTGACTCATCGGAGCGACCAGGTGCGGTTCACCCGGCCGACACTCACGATCTGATCCAGGTGCAGGGCGCCCGGGTCAACAACCTGAGGAACATCACGGTCGCCCTACCCAAACGCAGACTGACCGTCTTCACCGGCCTGTCCGGTTCGGGCAAATCCTCACTGGTGTTCGGCACAATCGCCGCCGAGTCGCAGCGCCTCATCAACGAGACCTACAGCGCCTTCGTGCAGGGGTTCATGCCGACCCAGTCTCGGCCGGAGGTGGATCTGCTGGAGGGTCTGACGACCGCGATCATCGTTGACCAGGAACGCATCGGCGCCAACCCCCGCTCCACGGTCGGCACGGTCACTGATGCCAACGCGATGCTCCGGATCGTCTTCAGTCGGCTGGGCCAACCCCACATCGGGTCGCCGCAGGCCTACTCCTTCAACACCCCGTCGGTGAAAGCCTCCGGCGCCATCACGGTCGACCGTGGCGCGGGCAAGACGAAGACCGAGAAGGCAGTGTTCACTCGCACCGGCGGAATGTGTCCTCGCTGCGAGGGGATGGGCTCGGTCACGGACTTCGACCTGACGGCGCTGTATGACGACAGCAAGTCCCTCAACGGCGGCGCGCTGACCATTCCCGGCTACAGCGTCGACGGCTGGTTCGGTCGCATCTTCAGCGGTTGTGGCTTCTTCGACCCCGACAAGCCGATCGCGAAGTTCAACAAGCGCGAACTCCATGACCTGCTCTACCGGGAGCCGACCAAGATCAAGGTCGACAACATCAACCTGACCTACGAGGGATTGATCCCAAAGCTTCAGAAGTCGATGCTGGCCAAGGACAGGGAGGCGATGCAGCCGCATATCCGGGCGTTCGTCGACCGGGCAGTCACCTTCACCGTCTGTCCCGAGTGCGACGGCACCCGACTCGCCGAGGGTGCTCGCTCCTCGAAAATCCACGGCATCAACATCGCCGACGCCTGTGAGATGCAGATCAGCGACCTGGCCAACTGGGTACGTGGCCTCAACGAGCCGTCGGTGGCGCCGCTGCTCGAGGCGTTGCAGCAGAATCTCGACTCCTTCGTCGAGATCGGGCTCGGCTACCTCTCACTCGCTCGACCATCGGGCACCCTGTCCGGCGGTGAGGCGCAGCGCACCAAGATGATCCGTCAGCTCGGTTCGTCACTGACCGATGTCACCTACGTGTTCGACGAGCCGACGGTTGGCCTCCATCCGCACGACATTGTCCGGATGAACGACCTGCTGCTGCGATTGCGGGACAAGGGCAACACCGTGCTGGTCGTTGAGCACAAACCCGAAACGATCGCGATCGCCGACCATGTGGTTGACCTGGGTCCGGGGGCGGGCGTCGACGGTGGCGAGGTGATGTTCGAGGGTACGGTCGACGGACTGCGGGGCAGCGGCACCCTCACCGGACGGCACCTCGACGATCGGGCACAACTCAAGGAATCCCTACGCGAGCCGACCGGTGCACTGGCGGTGCGAGCGGCCACCGCCAACAACCTGCAGTCGGTGGATGTGGACATTCCGCTGGGGGTGTTGGTCGTGGTCACCGGCGTGGCAGGGTCGGGCAAGAGCTCCCTGATCGACGGGTCGCTGTCGGGGCGGGACGGGGTGGTGACGGTGGACCAGGGCGCTATCCGCGGCTCGCGGCGCAGTAACCCAGCGACCTACACAGGGTTGCTCGACCCGGTCCGGAAGGCCTTCGCAAAGGCGAACGGAGTGAAGCCTGCCCTCTTCAGCGCCAACTCCGAGGGTGCCTGTCCCAGCTGCAACGGGGCCGGCGTGATCTACACCGACCTGGCCATCATGGCTGGCGTTGCGACCATCTGCGAGGAATGTGGTGGTAAGCGGTTCCAGGCCAGCGTCTTGGAATACCGCTTCGGCGGCAAGAACATCAGTGAGGTACTGGCGATGTCGGTCGCTGAGGCCGAGGCCTTCTTCAACGAGGGCGACGCCCGGTTGCCGGCCGCGCACAAGATCCTGGATCGACTCGCCGACGTCGGCCTCGGTTACGTCAGTCTCGGACAACCATTGACAACCCTGTCCGGCGGCGAGCGGCAGCGGCTCAAGTTGGCGACCCAGATGGCGGACAAGGGCGACGTCTACATCCTCGACGAACCCACCAGCGGACTGCACCTCGCCGATGTCGAACGGTTGCTCGCGCTGCTAGATCGACTCGTCGACGGCGGGAAGTCTGTGATCGTCATCGAGCACCATCAGGCCGTGATGGCCCACGCGGACTGGATCATCGACCTAGGTCCGGGCGCGGGCCACGATGGCGGCCGGATCGTGTTCGAAGGCGCACCCGCCGAACTGGTGGCGGCCCGGTCCACCCTCACCGGCGAACACCTCGCCGCCTACGTAGGAGCCTGCTGATAATCACGCGGGCCGGAAGTCAGTAATAAACACGGATAGACAAATATGCACCGGCCTATTGTCAGATAGTCGGGAATAACGTAACGTGTCAGCACGGTCACAGCGTGTTCCTGCCTTGTGGTCTGGTGGCTCGTCGGAATACCGGGTACTGGGACCCACGCGCACTCCACGCGCAGGTTCCTCCCGCCGCGGGTGGCAGTTCGACAGGTCAACAGTTGACCGGTTGTGTGAGTTCGTCTACGGGAGAGCCAAGTTGAAGAACGCACCTGTCTCCGGTCCCACTCGTGAGTACCCAACTGCCGCCGGGCGACCTCAGCTGGCAGCGAGCGGGCAGCGACAGCTTCGGCTGGTGGCGATCCTGTCCTCGCTGATCCTCGCGCTCGCCTGGTCAGGGCTCACGGCCGCATCCGCTCTGCCGGCCGTTCCGGCGGAGTCGACAAGTGCGGTTTCCGGCACAGATGGGCCCAGCGCCAGCCAAGCCGCCGGTGGATCGGTG
>JAUPKM010000045.1 GCA_030837445.1 Actinomycetota bacterium | reverse complement strand
GCCCGAAGGCCAGGACAAGCGCAACCCCGGCAATCACCATCGTCGGATACCAGAACGATTGGATGGCGGCGGCCGGCAGTCCGAGCAGGGTGTCACGTGCCAGGCCACCGCCGAGTCCGAGGAACAGCGCGAACACCGCCATCCCGATGATGTCGACTTCGGCACCGTCACGCCGCCCGATACCTGCACCCTCGACGGCACCCACCAGGGTGGTCACCAGCAGCAGCCACAGCGGTGTCTGCTCGGCGATGTTGGGCAGCGCGCCCACCGGTCTGTCCTATCCCGGCTCAGATGGTGTGGGGTACAAAGGAGCCGATCTGGGTGTCGGGCAGGGGTTGGGAACGTGATGAGGTGAAATCGGTGGTGGCCACATCCAGCACATAGATGGTGGGGTCGTTGTGGAGGCGGTAAGACCACCGACCGCCGGTGAGGTTGGCGATGGTGCTCCAGACCGTGACCTCATCGGCCGGGTGACCGGTGGCGTCAATCTCGCGGATCAGGCCGGAGTTGATGTCGAAGGAGTTCAGGATGTGCAGGGTCGACATTTCTGCGGCGGCGCTGTCGGCAGCTTCGTCGGCCAGTGCGACCTGGACCACTGCGCGTACGAACCTCCCGGGTGGGGTGTAGTCGCCGGGCAATCCGCGCAGACCGCCGCCTTGTCCTAGCGGTTCCAGGGTGAAGCCGTCGATCTTGCTGGTGGGGTTGGCGGCGGTGAGGCCGGTGTACTGCCGCAGGTTGGTGAGGTGCCAGTCGAGGTAGGGCGGATTGGTGCCCACCCCGATGGGGTTATCCACCACTGACAGACCCTCAGGGCGCATCTCCAACGCCAGCGAGGCCGTTTTGTCGTGGAACAGGAAGTGCATCGGCGGGATAAACCCGACGCCGGGATCGAAACCGCAGATGGTCAGATCCGCAGCCGCCTGCTTGATCTCCTCGATGGATCCGCAGGTGGCCAGCAGGTAGGCGATCACGTCGCCTTCGCTAAGGTCCTTGCCGTCGTGCTTGGGCTGCTGATAGTCACAGAACCCGGCCATATAGAGGCCATGACCACTCACGCCGGCCTCGTTCATCCCGTCATTGATCCCGGTGTCTGTGACCGCGGCGATACCAACGATGCCGTAGGAGCTTGTCCAGGTCCGTCCCCCTGGCATGACAGACGCGAACTGCCCTCCTTTGGCCAGCACCTGCAACTGCCAGGGAAGGCCCACGGGGAACTCCATGGTGCGCCCCACCACGACGGTGCCATCTTTGGCCGGGTGATGCTTGAAGTTCGTGCACATATGCGCCTCCTGGATAGCCAACCGAGTAATCGCCAACCTATCCGAATAGTCCGTCGCAGGGCCCGCCAAGCGTGCACGGAGGTCGGCGATCAGCGAGGCGCCGGCCGGTGGCGAAATATCGTCTGAACTGCCGTCGTGGCTAGATTGATCAGGTGCAGAAACCGGCGCGGCCAACCACTTGAAAAAGGCGCCGGATGAGCGGAGTCGCTTTGTCATTCGCCGCCGCGCTCAAGGTGCTGCTGTTCGCTGGCGTCATCGTTGCCGGGATCGCTGGCGTCATCGCTATAGGTTTCCCCACGGCCGCCCTGTTGTCCTTCCCCGGCATCGTGCTGGGTGCGATCTCGGCACTGAGCTTTGGCCGCTTCTGGCCCAGCCTGGCCGCCTTAGGCGTGTTGTGTGCCCTCACGTGGGTGGCGCTGCTGGTTTTCAGCAACGCGTGGGCAGCCGCGGAGATCATGGCGCTTGTCGGGATTGCGTTGGGATTGTCCTGCCGAATCGGTCTGCACGGGATCACGCTGAACATCGCTATCTTCACCTCAGCAGCGTTCTTCGCGGTCCTGGCCCCCGTGGGACAGGTCGGAACTATCTCAGCCGCGAGCAGCACTGCAGCGGCGATCCTGGTCGGCGGGCTCATGTCGATCACGGTGTTCCTGCTCGTGGCCCGCGGCAAGACACTGCCGAAGGCGACGATCTTCCCTTGGCCGGACACCGTGGTGCACACCGTTTCGGTCTCAGTCACCCTGTTCGCTGCCACCGGGATCGTCCTGACCTGGGATCGCACCCCGGTTTCGGCGTGGCTACTGGTGACCATCGTCGTCTTGTCGCAACCGATCGACCAAGTCACTGTGCGGCGAAGCATCCAACGGGTCTTCGGCACCCTAGCCGGCGCCGTGCTTGCCGGAGTGATCATCGTGACCGTGACCGCTGAATGGCTACTAATCGCGATCGCGCTGGTGTGCCTCGTGTTCGCGTGGAGCTACCGACTTTCCCACCCGGCCGTCGAGCAGGGCCACAAATACTGGGTGTATGCGCTCATCTGGACGCCCGCCATGGTCATGCTCGCTGTCCCGCAAGGGGGCCCCGCCACCCTCGAGGCCGACCTTGCCCGCGTCATATTCACGATCGCCGCGGCCATCGCAGTCGTTGCCGTCACCTACCTGGCCCGCCAACTCGTGTGCCACGCCACGCCGAACTCCCACGACGGCTCTGCCGAGGCCACGCCCTAACAGGTCTATTCCGCAGCCGCCCACTCCGGTCCGAAGGCCTTCGGGCCACCGTCCCAAATCGGGAATTCGACCAAGAATTCGTCATTTGCTGTGCAAGAGGCCACCAAATCGGTAACTCTGCGTCATAGTCGCTGTCCAGCGACACGAGGCAGCGGAGGTGGCCCGATGACCACGATCAAGGTCACTTGCCCGGAGTGTGGCGACATCGACCTGGTACCTGGTGACCTGTCACTGTGCATCGCACCGAATTGGGCCACCTATTCCTTCGACTGCCCGGAGTGCGGCGACAAGGTGCAGAAAGCTGCCGATTCAGAAGTCGTGGACTTGCTGAGCAGCGCTGGAGTCCCGACGGTACACGTGCCGGCCGAGGCCCTTGAGCCCCACACCGGCGGGCCGATCGGCTACGACGACCTGCTGGACTTCGCGCTGGTGCTGACCGACGACTCAGCGATGGCCGCCGGGCTGGCGCGCATAAGCACCCCGCTCGCTCCCCGCTCCCGGAAACGGCGCATCCGGCGCTGAGTCCGTTAGTGGGAAAGTCTGCGTCGGTCGAGGCGACCGAGGGCGTATGCTTCGCACATCCGTATTTACGCGGCCGCAACGGCCACCTGAGGAGAGGTTCGGCATGGCTGGCTTGAAGCCCTGGGAACTCATCATTCTAGTCGTGATCGTGCTGCTGCTGTTCGGCTCCAAGAAGTTGCCGGATGCGGCACGCGGGATCGGAAGGTCGCTGCGAATCTTCAAAGCCGAGACCAAGGGCCTACTTGAGGACGACAAGGCCACCGGAGTCGAGGGAAGCAGCACTCCAACTCTGGAGCAGTCGGCTCAGCCGGCCCCCGTGGCTCAGCCGGCACCCGTAGCCCAACCGGCACCCGTAGCCCAACCGGCCACCGTGGCTCAGCCGGCCCCCGTGGCGCAGCCGGCACCGGTGACCCAGCCAGCACCGGTGGCCCAGCCAGCACAGTCAACTTCAGGCTCCGCTGCCGAAACGGCCAGCCCGCAGTCCGGCAACTCCGCCTGAACTTCGGAGCATGACCACGTTCGACGAAGGCATCAGTAGTCATAGCGACGACCAGGTGGTCGAGTCGTCGATGACTCTGACGGATCATCTTCGGGAGTTGCGCTCCCGCCTGGTCAAGAGCGCGTTGGCGCTCGCGGCGGGGATGGTTCTGGGCTGGATCTACTACGAGCCGATCTTCGCCGTCCTACGGGCGCCGATAGACCAAGTGATCGCCGAGGCTCAGAGTAAGGGGCAGACAGTCCAGATTGTGGTCCTGGGCGTCGGCGAAGCCTTCACCCTGAAACTGAAGATCAGTGCCGTCGCGGGCATCATCCTGTCGTCGCCGGTGTGGCTCTACCAGCTATGGCGGTTCATCACCCCCGGCCTGCGCAAGAACGAGCGACGGAACGCGTACCTGTTCGTCGCCGGCAGCCTGCCGCTGTTCCTGGTCGGTGTGGTGATGGCCTACGTGTTCCTGCCCAAAGGCCTAAGCCTGCTCTTCGGCTTCACGCCGGAAGGCGTCGGCAACTACGTCGAAGTAAGTAAGTACCTGTCGTTCTTCCTGCGCACGGTGATCGTCTTCGGGGTGGGGTTCCTGACCCCGGTCGTGCTCATTGCCCTCAATTTGGTCGGGGTGCTTTCGGGCAAGCGACTGATGGCGGCCTGGCGCATCATCATCTTCTCGGTGTTCGTGTTCGGCGCAGTCGCCACGCCATCCGGTGACCCGATTTCAATGCTGGTGCTCGCACTGCCAGTGCTGGGCCTCGTCGTGGTGGCCATCATCTTCTGCCTCGTCAACGATCGTCGCCGCGCACGCAGAGGTGGCGAGCCCGACTACACGAAATGGTCGGATGACGAGGTGAGTCCGATACCTTCGAGCGACGATCCCGATGTAGGTTCCTCGTCATGACGCAATCTGAAGGTCCAGGCCCGGGCGAGAATCACAGGACCCTGCGGCGAGTGTCCCTGTTGATCAATCCGACATCGGGTCGCGGCCGAGGAGGGAAGAACGCCCCGATTGCCGCGAGTCGGCTGCGAGAGCGCGGGCTCGAGGTGACAGAGGTGCTGGGCGGCTCAGCGGCCGGCGCGATGTCGGCCGCTGCGGAGGCTGTGGAAGCCGGTACCGATGCCCTCATCGCATGCGGCGGGGACGGCACCGTGCACCTGGCTTTGCAGGCAGTGGCCGGGACCTCGACTCCGCTGGGGATCATCCCGGTCGGCACCGGCGACGACAATGCCCGCTCGCTGGAGGTGCCGTTGAACGATGTGGAGGCGGCCGCCGATGTGATCGCCGACGGATGTGTGCGGCAGGTCGATGCCGGTCATGTCGACGCGAGCGACGGGAACTCGAGGTTCTTCCTCGGCGTGCTGAGTTCCGGATTCGACTCGCTCGTGAATGAACGTGCGAACCGAATGTCGTGGCCCAAGGGGCAGGCCCGCTACCTGATCAGCACGTTGGCGGAGTTGCGGGTGTTCAAACCACTCGACTACACCTTTACAGTCGACGGCCGGAACCATGATGCGAAGGCGATGCTGGTCGCGGTGGGGAACGGCGTCTCCTACG
>JAUPKM010000341.1 GCA_030837445.1 Actinomycetota bacterium | reverse complement strand
GGCCTCGTTGCTGTCCCTGCGGCGGAGCCAGACCTCCCACCAGACGGTCTGGCCGGCAGCGGGGAAATCGGCCGGGCTGTCGGTCCAGAGCGCCCGTACCGACGCTGCGGCGATGTCAGCTACCCGGTCGACCGCGTTCTGGTGCTTCGGCTTGGTCTCACCCGCAGTCATCTCGTAGCGCTCGAAGGTGCGCACGAACGTGCCGACTTTGCCGTCCGGGATGAGAACCGTAGCTACCTCGACGGGCCCAGCCGGTCGGTCCTCACGGTGGACGCCGCGTAGTTCGGCGTGGACCCGGCCCCGCTGCGGGTCGAGGGATTTCAGAGCCAGATCGAGGCCGGGGAAGCTCTCGAAGGTCACGTACACGCCGGGAAGGGCACCAGGTACCGACACCGGTGCAGCCGCGCGGCGGCTGCGGCCCGCAGAGTCCGCCCGCTCCAGAGCAGTGATCAGCCCGCGGGCATGGCCTGCGCGATCAGCTGGTGGTGGGACCTCCTCGCTGCGTCCGCCACCAGCCGGGGGGCGCCGATACTCCTCAGCGGTGACCCGCCCCTCGACGAACAGGTGCGGGCGGTTCCGATCAGCCATCGATCCCTATCGGTCCATATCGGTGAGACGGTCACTCAAGGCGTCGACCAAGCCACGTGTCGTCACCTTGTCGTCGGTCAGAATAGCTGCCTTGGCCGCTGCCTCGGCCGCCATGGTCAACTCCGCATGGCTGTGCGATCGGCTCGCGTCGCGCACCGTCTTCCAGTCGATCCCGCCAATGGGGACGCTGGCCAACCGGTTGCGGATCACCTGCTGGGCGACGGCGGGCGACGGCAGCGGGTACTCGATGACCGACTCGAACCGCCGGAACAAGGCACGGTCCAACAATTGCGGATGGTTGGAGGCTGCCACGATCAGGCTGTCGGATGGATCTTGTTCGAGGAACTGCAGGAACGAGTTCAGCACCCGACGGATCTCCCCGACATCATTGCCCTGGGCACGCTCGCCGGCCAGGGCATCGACCTCGTCGAACAGGTAGACACCGCGGGTCTCGGCCAAGGCGTCGAAGATCAGGCGGAGCTTCGCGGCCGTCTCGCCCATCATCTTCGTGATCAGTGAGTCCAGCCGGATGGAGAACAGCGGCAGCCGCAGCTCACCCGCCAGGGCGCGCGCCGTTATCGTCTTGCCCGTCCCGGGTGGTCCGATCAGGAGCAACCGACGTTCGGGGGCGAAACCCTGAGTAACCAGCACATCCCGCTGCCGCTGCTCCAGCACTACTCGGTACAACCGTGCCTGGAGGCGCTCATCAAGGACAAGATCGGCCAATATCGTCTCGGGGTAGGTCACCGCGAGCAGACCGGCCAGCTCGCCCCTCGGCTGGACCACCAAGGTAGGACGTCGAGCGGCCGAACGTGACGTCGGGCGGCTTCGCAGGGAGTCCACCAGATCGCGCAGCTCCTGGGCCATGCCACTGTGCCCGCTACGCGCAGCTCTCGCAGCCACCTGGAGGGCGACGGCGTAGAAGCGTTCGTCATCGCCCTCGGCATGGCTCTTGACCAAGGCCTTCACCTGATCGGCCGTTGCCATCGTCGTCCTCCTCTCTACGGTGCTGGTTCGCCGAAACCTACTGGACCCCTATAGTCTCTCGCGAGGATAGTGATCATGTAGGTCGGCGGTCTCACGTCGCTCACAACTCTGTCCCGGCGGCGCTGTGCGGAGGTCACGCCGAGACGCAACTCGTCCCTGGGATCGACGTTTACACTCAAGGCACCCTTACGCAGACGCCGAACTCCCTGTTCAGCCCTTTCGGGCGGGCGGGTCGGCGTGCGTTGGAGCTGTCGGGAGAGGACCTGCCAGTTGCGGCGGGTGGGACCGACGGAGGCGCCGAGGTCTGGGCCCGAACCTGTCGTCGCAGCGCTTGCGGGTTCGGCGCGGGCTTCGCGGGAGTCCATCGGGAAGGTCTCACGGAAGGTCTGGTTGGTCCAGGTACGGCCGTGCCGCATGGCGCCGAACGCGTGCCGTTGCCGGTCGCTGAGGGTCGCGGCGGCGGGCAGCGCAGCGAGCCATTCCAGGTCGTCTGCGGCCAGGAGGGCGTGGTTGGGGACGGCGACGGTGAAGCTGATGCCCTGGTCGTGGAAGCGGGGCGGCACCATGTCGGCATCCCGGAGGCTGGCCAGGACGGCGGGGATGCCGGAGGCGAGCGCCTCGACGACGCGGTTGTCCTCCTTGCTGCGCACGTTCTGGCAGATCCGCAGGAGGTGACCGTTGCGGGCGGAGGCTACGCCGGTCTTGCCGAGCCGGTCCACGGTGATGCCCCACAGCCCGCCCTGGTTGGACAGGATCAGTTGACGCTCATCCAGTCGCAGGGTGATGGCCTGGGTGAGGGCGTAGGGGCCGAGATCGCGGTGGATGAGGCACGGCAGGAAGCCAGGTAGGCGGTCAGCAGGTCCGGCCGCAGGTCGGTCGTGTCGGTCCCGCGGACGGGTTGTTGGTCGAAGGTGGGGGTGCTGCGGTTGGCGACGGCCTGCTCCTCGACCTGGGACAGTTCGTAGTCGCCGTCGTAGGACCGCAGGTAGACCTTGCCGGAGGAGATCACCCGGCAGGGCTTGCCGTGGGCGGGTAGATCGTGGATCTTCACCACGGGGACCGGTGTTCCCTCGAACTGCAGATCCCAAGCGTCGAAGGTGACCGGTGGAGCGAGCGTCTGACGGGCCTTCGTGGCCAGCGTGGCCCTGCAAGCGGCCGGGGCGTGGACGCCGACGGCGGGGAAGCCTCCCGCAACGTGCGTCCGCACGACAAGGATCGCTACGACCTACCGGGTGCTGTACAACGCTGTCAAGGGCTGGCTGAGCAGGACGTTGACGCGGCGGCTGCACACGGGGTGACCGTTGCGTGAGTGGCCGGGCAGGAGGCGTTGTTCGATGTCTGAGGCACGGCGTGAGGACCCTGCCGAACCGTCCCTCCATCGGGTGGCCGCGTGCGTAGCCCCGCGGGACACGCGGGGCTACCATCGTTCCATGAAGGTCATCAGTCAGCGTGAGTTCCGCAATCACTCAGCTGCTGTCATGGATGAGGTGGATAAGGGACAGATTTACCACATCACCCGCAATGGCACCGAAGTGGCGGAACTTCGCCCGCTGAGTCGGCGGCGTCGCCTGACCGCGGAGGAACTGGTGGCACGCCATCGCCGTCTGCCAACAGTGGACTACGACCGGATGCGCCGTGAGGCCGATGAGTTCTTCGGGACCGAGGACCGGGTCGACGGCGATGATCTACGAGCGGCGCGAGATGTCTGAGCGGAGCGACTCGGGGGTTCTCGACACCTGCGTCTACCTCGATCTCGGGGTTCTCGATCCCAGTGTGCTGCCGGAGATCCCGGAGATCACGGCTGTCACCCTGGCCGAGTTGTACCAGGGAGTGGCCTTGGCGAAGGACGCTGATTCGCGGGCCCTGCGGGCAGAACAGCTCGGTGCCGCTGTCGCGGATTTCGACGCCCTGCCGTTCGACCAGAACGCGGCGGCACGATACGGGAGCCTCGTTGCCCGCACGGTCGCCGCGGGCAGGAGCCCACGGCCCCGACGTCTGGACTTGATGATTGCCGCGATCGCGTCGACCGCGAACCTTCCCCTGTACACCCGCAACGCGGCCGACTTCGCGGGTCTGGAGGGACTCGTGACCGTGGTGGAGATTTGATAGGTGGGTTGACCGCACCTCGACAGGACTGGCTTCGATCACCTCCCTCTGGGCCAAGCCAAAGGCCGAAGCCGGTCCGCGACGATGCTCACCCCCGGGATGCGGTGCACGGAACGGCGTCGGGGCGTTGAGTGTCGTTGCCGTGTGGAAGGTTCAGCGGTCATGGATATCCGTGAGCTGACCGAGCAGGTCGAGCAGGTCTCCCAGCTCTATGCCGCCCGGTTCTCGATCACCCGGGACGACGACTGGCAGATCCTGAAGCTGCACGAGGAGGTCGGCGAACTGACGCAGGCCCATCTCATGCGCAGCGGCCAGGCACGATCGAAAGGACGCAGCCCGGAACAGCTCGACGCGGACTTCCGGGCCGAGGTCGCCGATGTCCTGAGCCAGGTACTTCTGCTGGCCCATCACCACGGCATCGACGTGGTGGAGGAAGTACGCCGCAAGTGGCTCGTTTGGAACAGTGGCTCCTCGCAACCCGTGACGCCCACTGTGGCTCCGGGGCTACCAGCGCCCGGACTTGACGGCGATGTTCTCCAGCCAGTCGAGGGGGCGGCGGGATGAGGCGAGTCGGTTACGCACAGGGAGTCCCGGTGATCACTTTGATGCGGTCACGTGCCCACGCTGCCTGGGTCTGCTCGGGTTTGGAGAGCAGTTCGGCGATGGCATCGTGGTCGACGCCCGGCGGGCCACCGCCCACGGACGACGGCCTGCCTGCGCCGTAGGCACGGGCCGAGAGCCAGCTGTCGAGTTCGAAATGAGCGTGGAGCACCGTCTGCGCGCCCTGCTCGTCCCTGGGGCAGTAGGCCGGGAGACTGGCCTTCAAGATGGGCGTCGTGATGGTCGAGGCGACGGACCACTGGTTGTCGCCCGTGAGCAGGAATCCGCTACCAGGGTCCTGCGTCGGGTCGAGCTTCTGCTCGTTGAGGGTGTCCGGGATGGTCAGGAGGCCTGGCGGCAGTGAGGCGAGGTTGTGCGCCAGGGTGGTCATCGCCGGCAGGTATTTGCGGTTCTAGGGGAAACCACCAGCGGACCGGCGACCGGTACAGGGCAAGACGGTAGGCGGTCATCTCGCCATCTCCTGTCCGCCGATTGTTGTCAGGTACCCACGCTCGAGTGGTGAGTCTCCGGCAGCGCAGTCGCCAGGGTCCGCAATAACGTCGTCTTGCCGGCACCATTGGGGCCGAGCAGCCCAGTTCTGCGGTCACCTTACGCCCGCGGCATCCTCGCCTGGCTGCGGAGGAACTGGTGGCACGGCCCCGACGCCTGGATCTGATGGTTGCCGCGATCGCGTCGACCGCGAACCTTCCCCTGTATGCCGTGCAACGCGGCTGCTGGCCCATCACCCGGTTGCAGGCCCTGTACCGCCTCGTCAACGGCGACGTATCCTGGATCTCCACTACCCTCAGTGCACTCGCGGCTACTGCCTGACCGAGAAGATCAACAAGTACCTGAATAGCTACGGGAGGGGCCTATGAACCGAGCAGACGAGCCCTCCTCCTCTCCGACGCGAATAGCGCGAGTGGGCCGAGTGATCAGCCGTGTCATGTTTACGCTGACCCCTGTACTCAGTTT
>JAUPKM010000044.1 GCA_030837445.1 Actinomycetota bacterium | reverse complement strand
TTGGGCATGGGCGGCACAGTGATCTGGGAGAACCCCCACTACGCGAAGGGTGCGAACGCATGACCGAGCAGTTCCCGACCGAGGTCGGCACCGAATTCAAGGTCCGCTACCTGGACCTGCCGCAGGGCGCTGGCCGAGCCGCCATGATCACCATGGACAACGGACACGACCACACCCGTCCGAACACCTTCGGACCAGCTGGCCTGGAGTCCCTCAAGGGCGCCCTCGACGAGGTGTCGGCGACCCCTGACCTGGCTGCGGTCTGCCTCACCGGCAAACCGTTCATTTTCGCCGTCGGTGCGGACCTGTCCGGAGTGCCAGCCGTCACCGACCGTGATCAGGCCCTCGAGCTCGGGGTCGCCGGCCACGAACAGTTCCGTCGACTGTCCGAGCTGCCCGCTCCCAGCTTCGCCTTCATCAATGGCGCCACCATGGGCGGTGGGCTGGAGATAGCTCTGCACTGCAACTACCGTACCGTCTCTTCCGGGGCTGCGGCCATCTCCTTGCCGGAGTGCTTCCTGGGGCTCGTGCCAGCCTGGGGCGGTACGTTCCTGCTCCCCAACCTGATCGGCGCCGAGGCTGCGGTGAAGGTGATCATCGAAAATCCGTTGAATCAGAACAGGCAGCTGAAACCCCGTCAGGCCGTCGACCTGGGTATCGCCGATGCCCTGTTCGAACCGGCGGACTTCCTGGAGCAGTCACTTGCCTGGGCGGCGCGCGTCGTCACCGGCGAACAGTCCGTCGAGCGTGCGCCGATCGACCGTGGCGCTGCGTGGCAGGACGCCGTTGCCGCTGGCCGGGCCTTCGTCGCCGGCAAGGTCGGGGCAGCTGCCCCGGCGCCACTGCGCGCCCTAGACCTGATCGAGTTGGCGCGCACCGCCGATGCCGACGTGGCCTTCGCGGCAGAGGACGAAGCGCTCGCAGATCTGGTGATGAGCCAGGAGCTGCGGGCGGGGCTCTACTCCTTCGACCTGGTGCAGAAGCGTGCGAAGCGTCCTGTCGGCGCGCCCGACCGGAAGCTGGCCTTGCCGGTCAGCAAAGTCGGCGTTGTCGGCGCGGGGCTGATGGCCTCGCAGATGGCACTGCTGTTCGCTCAGCGACTGCAGGTCCCGGTGGTGATGACTGACCTCGATCAGGCGCGAGTCGACAAGGGACTCGGCTACGCCCATGGCGAGATCGACAAGATGGCCGCCCGGGGTCGGGTTAACGGCGATAAGGCAAACCGGCTCAAGGGCCTGATCTCCGGGTCTGTCAGCAAGGAGGCGTTCGCCGATGCCGACTTCGTGATCGAGGCGGTGTTCGAGGACCTCGCTGTCAAGCAGCAGGTGTTCGCCGAGGTGGAGCAGGTCGTCAGCGACACCTGCATCCTGGCGACCAACACTTCCTCGCTGTCGGTGACCGCGATGGCGGCCGGGCTGAACCATCCGGAGCGAGTCGTCGGCTTCCACTTCTTCAATCCGGTGGCGCTGATGCCGCTGGTCGAGATCGTCCGGGGGCAGGCGACGAACGACGCTTCGCTCGCGACCGCCTTCGCGGTCGGCAAATCGTTGAAGAAGTCCTGCGTCCTGACCGCCGATGCGCCCGCCTTCGTGGTGAACCGAATTCTCACCCGATTCATGAACGAGATCACCCGGGCTGTCGACGAAGGCACCCCCTTCGAGGTGGCGGATAGTGCTCTGGAACCGCTCGGACTGCCGATCAGTCCGTTCCTGCTGATGCAACTGGTCGGACCGGCCGTGGCCTTCCACGTGTCAGAGTCGATGCACGAGGCTTTCCCGGATCGGTTCTACGTCTCGGAGAACCTGGGCCGCGCAGTCGCCGCCGGCAAGACCGCCATCTGGTCCTTCGATGGCGGTCAGAAGCACGTCGACCCGGAGGTGCTGGAGTTGTTCGTCCAAGGCGATCGGCCGCTCACCGCGGAGCAGGTCAGGGAACGGGCCCTGGCCGCACTCGCGGAGGAGATCGGTCTGATCCTCGACGAGGAGGTCGTCGCCGAGGCAGAGGACATCGATCTGTGCATGATCCTCGGAGCCGGCTGGCCATTCCACCTGGGAGGGATCACCCCGTACCTGGACCGCGCGGGCGTGGCCGAACAAGTGAACGGCCGTCGTTTCCTCCCGGCAGGCCGGGCCAGCCTGCCCGAGTAGCGGAACCGCTAGCTACCGATGAACACCGCGGCCGGGCCCACGGCCGCCTTGGAGTACGGCGTCGCCGGTGCTGTCAACCGCCAGGACATCCGTCCCTTGAACATCGGGATGTCGAACGGCACGATGCCGCTGTCGCCGGTCGCTGACTGGGAGTAGTTGATCCAACGCTTCCAGTAGGGCAGGAACCGCTGCAGGTAGACGACCCGGCCGTCCTCTGGGGTGACCTGCAGCCGCTTGTGTAGAACGGTGTTGGCTGGCGCGGTGTACGTCTGGTACTTCCAGGGTGTCACCTGGCTGTCCACCCGATCCGCGGCCGTCAGCGGTGTGGTCAGCGACTTGTAGCGGAAGTGCCACTCGTTGCTGAACCAGCCGTTGCCGTATTTGACGACCTTCAGGCCGCCACCAGAAGAGTGGATCACCAACCTGGAGCCGCCGATCGTGCCCAGGTACATCTGCGCGTGACCGGCGTTACCCGCGGAGTTCGCCGGGTTGGAGCCGTTGAACTGGATGATGATGTCGCCGGGGACCATCGGCGCATTCGAAGCAAGCCGCATCAGGTTGGTGCCCTGATATGCATCGGTGGTGTAGGCGCCGGTCCAGCCGAAGTAGGGGTAGAAGTTCATCACCTCGCCGCTGGAATACCGCTTGATCTTCGCGCCAGCCGCCCGGTAGGCGCGTCCGATCATGCTTGAACAGTCAAACATCGGCGGGTTCAGCGAATCACGGTTCCATTGGCTGTACCCGGCACCCTGATACTTGAACGCGTACATCAGCGCTCGCCGCGCTTCAGTCGTAGGTGCGCTGGCCGTTGCCTTGGCGCAGACCGCGGCCACCGACAGGGACACCGGCACGCTGGCACTGGAGTTCCAGCCGCCGCAAGAGGTGGGCGCCACCTCGTTGCCGTAGGCCTTGACTCCGACCCGACCGGAACCTTCAGGGGCGGGTGGGTAGTTCGCGGCCGCCGGTCCGGCACCAGCCAGCACCGAGGCGATGGTGGCACAGCCGGCACCAGCGACCGCGAGGCGGAAGCGCAGCGGGCGGCCCAGGCTCGGGCCTGCCGAAGGTCTGACGTCGTGCCCTGTCATCCGCGCATCCAATCGTTGTTGTGCGACACCCCACCGGGACCGACAACGCTGTCCTCGGCGGGGGCGAGGTCAGATCCAACGGTGCCAACCGGGCCGGGTCGATGCACCCAAACTCAAGAGATCTTTACCGTTCACGACCGAACCCGCCACTACCACTGATTGCGGTGGTCGAGTGACGGGTTCGGCGCAATTGTGAGGCGTCAGCCAGTCGCAGACGCTGCCACCGTATCCGAGGCACTCGGCTGGGGTGCAGGACTGACCGTGGGGGTCGGCTTGGGGGCAGGCTTAGGCGCGGGCTTCGGTGCAGGCTTGGGCGCAGGCTTGGGCTTGGGCTTCGGCTTCTGGTTCAAAGAGTGATAACGGAAGTGCCACTCGTTTCCGAACCAGCCATTGCCCCAACTGTAGGTCTTGATGTTCAACCGCCCCGAGGACTGGATCACCAGCGGAGCTGCGGTCCGCCGACCGTTGAACTTGTGCATCCCCAGGTAGAGCTGGGCATGTCCATTGTTCCCGTAGGAATTGGCCGGGTTCGACCCGTCGAACTGGATCAGGATGTCGCCGGCGCGCAGAGGTGTGTTGGGAGCCATCCGGACCAGGTTCGTACCGGCCGTGGCGCTGGTGGTGTAGGCACCCGTCCAGCCGAACCCGGGGTAGAAGTCGTCAATTCGACTCCCCCGCTTGATCCGGGCCCCGGCGGCCTGGAAGGCCCGCCCCACCATGCTGGAGCAGTCGAACACCGGCGGATTGACCGAGTTGCGGTTCCACTGGCTGTACTCGGCACCCAGGTACTTGAAGGCGTACCTGATCGCCGCGGCCGCCTCTGGTGTGGAGGCCTGCTTGGTCGCGTCGCGACACAACTGGCCGACCACTGCGGACACCCGAAGGGTGTCGCTCGGGGCCGGCACAGACCGGCACCACCAAGGCGCCTTCTCGCTGGGATAGGACTTCGCCGAGACGCCGGAGCCGGCAG
>JAUPKM010000340.1 GCA_030837445.1 Actinomycetota bacterium | reverse complement strand
GTCTGCCCAGGAAGCCGCCAAGCGCGACCTGGGTGGCCGTGCCCTCAGTCTGTTTCTCAGCCGTGGCGAGCAGTTCCTGCCCAAGTTCCACCTTTGCGGCATCGCGCTCGTTCACGGTGACGTTGATCATCGCGGTGTGATGATCCGCCGACAACTGCCCGGGCACGTCCTTCGGGGTCGTGACGACGGTCACCGAAGAATTCTGCTGCAAGGCATCGCGGACTGAGTTCACCTGTTTTGCGCCGGGCCCCGCACCGAAATCGAGCGCGTCGTTGTGCAGCAGGATCGGGCTGGCGTCCGCGGCAGAGCCGGGGAAGGCTTGGCCGAGCAACTGCTGGGCGGCAGCACTATCGGTGCCCGAGAGCACGTAACTGCTCGGCGGATTGCCGCCGAGCACCCTGTTCAGCCCGCCCAATCCGAGCAGCACGACAATCCAGATGATCACCACCAGCCAGGCGTGCTCGGCACACCATCGCGAGAGCCGGTAGAGAAATGTGGTCACGCCCGGAATCGTCGCACATCAAGGGCCACCCGCGACGGCCGTTCACAACCCCCCGTCCAACAACGCCGCTAGGCTGGGTGACAGGGGTAAGTGAAATCGTGAAGAGGAGTGGACAGTGCCGTTCTTCCTGGCACCGCTGGTGCTTCTGGTCATCGGTTGGGGAATTCACGTTCTGCTGGACCGAAAGCCGAACCGTCGAACGGGACATCGGGTCGTCGAACTTGCGCTGCTTTGGGTGATGGTCTGGCTGGGCGCGTGGGCTCTGTTCGGCGGCCTGCTACACCTCGGACCTACCGCTGGCGCGATCGCCGAGAGCATCGGCTACGCCCCATCGATGTTCCAATGGGAGGTCGGCTGGGCTGATATCGCGATTGGGGTGCTGGGCGTTGGATGCGCCTGGAAGGCCCGTCGGGACGGCTGGCTCACCGCGGCGGTAGTGGTGCTCGCCATCTCCTATTGGGGCGACGCAATCGGACACATAATGCAGTACTACGCCCATGACAACACGGCCACCAGCAATGTCTGGGCAATCCCGTCTGACATCCTTCAGCCATTGCTGGCGATTATCCTGCTGGTCGCCTACCGCCGTGGCGAGCGCAAGCTGGCCGCCCAAGCCGACCCGGCAGCAGGGTCACCGACCTCGGCAACCACAACGCCCGCCCTGTGATCCGCAGTCGGTCCGCCGCCGACGAGCGGGTCAGTCCAGGTAGTCGCGGAGCACTTGGGAACGACTGGGGTGGCGCAGTTTCGACATCGTCTTGGACTCGATCTGGCGGATCCGTTCTCGGGTGACGCCATAGACCTTGCCTATCTCGTCCAACGTCTTGGGCTGTCCGTCGGTCAGGCCGAACCGCATCTTTACGACGCCGGCCTCTCGTTCACTCAGGGTTTCCAACACGCCCTGCAACTGCTCCTGCAGCAGCGTGAAACTCACCGCGTCGGCGGGCACGATCGCCTCAGAGTCCTCGATCAGATCACCGAACTCGCTGTCGCCATCTTCACCCAGCGGCGTGTGCAGGGAGATCGGTTCCCGGCCGTACTTCTGTACCTCGATGACCTTTTCCGGGGTCATATCGAGCTCCTTGGCCAGCTCCTCAGGCGTGGCGTCTCGGCCTAGGTCCTGAGTCATTTGTCGCTGGACTCGGGCGAGTTTGTTGATCACTTCAACCATGTGCACCGGGATGCGGATGGTTCTGGCCTGATCGGCCATCGCCCGGGTAATCGCCTGCCTGATCCACCAGGTGGCGTAGGTAGAGAACTTGTAACCCTTGGTGTAGTCGAATTTCTCGACCGCACGGATGAGACCCAGGTTCCCCTCCTGGATGAGGTCGAGGAAGAGCATCCCGCGCCCCGTGTAGCGCTTGGCCAACGACACCACCAACCGCAGATTGGCCTCCAGCAAATGCCGTTTGGCCGCATGACCATCCGCGGCGATCCACTCGAGGTCCAGCCGCATCTCATTGTCCTCGACGCCGGCGGCCAGCTTTTCCTCGGCAAAGAGACCGGCCTCGATTCGCTTGGCGAGTTCCACCTCCATTTCGGCGTTCAGCAGGGGCACTCGTCCGATCTGCTTCAGGTAATCCTTGACTGGGTCCGCCGTGGCGCCTGCCTGGTGCACCTGCTGCACCGGCTCATCTGTGTCGTCGACGTCGGAGATGACCAACTCCTCGGTGCCCTCGGCCTCCGCAGCCTTCGGCTTCACCGGTTCGGCAACGACGACCTCCTTGAGATCCTCAGCCAATTCCTCCTCGAGTTGCTCCTCCAGCACGGCCGCGGCGGCGAGGTCGACGACCACGACCCCCTCGGTCTCAACGACCTCCAGCACCACATCCTCAGACCCCGCGGCCGCAGTGGCGACCGCGAGGTTGCCCGTGGTCGACTTCGCCGACGCCTTCTTTGCGGTGGGCGACTTGGCCGGGGCCTTCTTTGCAGCGACCGGGGCCTTCTTGACCGGAGCCTTCTTGGCCGGCGCCTTCTTGGTCACGGCTGCCTTCTTGGTCACGGCTGCCTTCTTGGCCGGGGCCTTCTTGGCCGGGGCCTTCTTGGCGGTCGCCTTCTTGGCGGTCGCCTTCTTGGCGGTCGCCTTCTTGGATGCGGTCACCTTGGTGGGCGCCTTCTTTGCCGCGCCCGCCTTGCCCGTGGGTGTGGTGGTGGTCGAGGGACTCGTGGCTGACCTCTTGCTGCTGGGCACTGACGACCTTCCGTACGAGAGTGGCGGATTCCCTTCCGGTGTGGCGGAATCCGTGCGTGATCTGCACTGGGCACCCAGTGCACTTGTGACAGAAGTCAATGCAGGATGGAACGGATGCATTGGCAGATCGCAATAGTCAACACTGCTCTGGGCATGACGAAGGACGAGCTGTCAAGGCTGTCCCACTGCTACAACGATGTCACATCCCCGGGTATTCCGTGGCGACTGACCCACCTGAATCGACGTGGGCCACCATTTCCGCCGTCAGCTAGGTTCAGCGCCGACCTGTCCAGTCTCGCCATCTCGCCACAGAATCAGGGTAACCGCGGCCAACACCATCCCCATCCCGACCACTTGCAGCGGCGCAACCCGCTCAGCAAGTACCAGTGCCCCCAGCGCGACCGCGAGCACCGGCTCCAGTGTCGCCACGACCGACGCGTGGGACGCGCTCAGACGACTCAGCCCCGCGCTGAGCAGACCGAAAGCGGCCACCGTCGAAACCACGGCCATCGCAACAGCAGCTCCGTAACTGGCCGGGTCCGACGGGCCGGCGGCCCCTGTCCACAGCGCAACCATTCCGAAGGATGCCGCCGCGCCACTCACGATCAAGGTCGTCGCGCGCAGACTTCCCACCCGTTGCACCATTTTGGCGGCGATCAGCACGTAGCCGGCGTAGCAGACTGAGGCGCCCAACAGCATCGCAATACCGGCTAGCGTGCGGTCGTCTACCTGACCTCCACCGGTGTAGGCACCGATTGTCAGGGTGGCGCCTGCGACGGCGACGGCGGTGCAACTCAAGGTGACGATCGAGGGAAGTCGCCACCTTGTCACCGCCACCGCCACCACCACCCACGCGGGGAAGAGGAAGAGCAGAACCTCCGCCAGGCCCGCACTGATGTACTGCAGACCGAGGAAGTAGAGGGCCACCTCGAAGGCGAGCAGCAGGCCGCCCAACAACAGCAGGCCGAGCGATTCCCGGGGCGAGGGCAGCATTGCCACCGATGTCACCCGGCTCCGCACCGCGAGCAACAACCACAACAACACGGCGGCAATCACAAAGCGCCACGCCAGCAGTGCAAACGGGGCAACGCCATGCGCGTAGGCGGTCTTGCCCAGAATCGGCATTACCGCAAATCCCAAGGCTGAGCCGGCGACCAGCGCTGCACCTAGGGCGTTCTGCCCCCTCGTCCTCGCGACCTCTCGGGGCGGGTCGACGACTGGCTGCCGGAAGTCGCTACTCGTGGCTTGCCCTGACAACGAGGACCGGACACGGCGCATGCATCAATACCCGCTGGAGCTGGCTTCCCAGGATGAGTTTGCCGACCGGTGAACGCTGCGGATTACCCAAAACGATCAGCTCAGCCGAATATTCGCCGACCATCTCCAGCAGATCCTCGGCAGGCTCCTTCCCCCGCACCAGGTTTCGGATTTGGAACGGGACGCCGTGGGCGTCGAGGTCGTCCTTCACCTCGGTCAGGGCGCTCTTCAGGGCCACCGCTTCGCCCCCGTCGAGCATCACCCCGCCGCGACTGGAGTGCACCACGATCAACTGGGCAGCTCTGGTCTTAGCCTCCTGGGAGGCGGCCCGCAGCGCCGCGTTGCCCTCGGGTGTGTCCAGATATCCCACGATCACGGTATTCATGGACCTAAGAATAGTCGGCAGACCGGACCCGAATCAGCATCGAATGCCGCCTGTGTCGGCCTACCAGCCCCATCGCCCGGTGACCCTGGGCAATCGGAATTCCGCGCCACTAGTACCAATGGCCGCCACCAGTGGTCCGTCCGGACATTGGACACCATCTGCAATGGCCATACTCCTCACCCCTATGCATAATAAACATGCCTGTTCACTCTTCTGTGGTCAGCCGCCCGGATGGGGCGAGACAAGGGTTGCCAAGGCAACCGGTGCGCGTGGAGGAGTGACTAATGCCAGCAATGGTTCAGCGTGGGGTCGTCCGGGTGTTGGCCACCTGCTTGGCGACGGTAGTCGGCGCTACCGGGGCGATCGGGCAGGCTCAGTCGGCCATCGCGAGCACGGCGCGCTCAGCTGAACTGCCAGAGGTACCGGCGCGACTGGGTTCGGCCAAGTGGGGCGAGAATGCCGCCGGACTAGGTGGTGGTCCCGCCGCCCATTGGCGAGTGTCGGTCAAGCCAGGCGGCACGGCCATCTGGGGCGCCGAAATGACAGCAGGTCTGCGCCGAGTCGCAGCGGCGCGACTGGCGTTCACCGGCTTGCCAGCCGGGATGAGCCTCACAACGTCGGGCTTGCCGGGAACGGTTGCGAGCAGCGATGTGAACAAGGTGACGTCCTGCGCCCCATCACCTGAGCGAACCATCTGCCAGCTAGGGACACCACTTGCTTCTGGCAAGTTCGCAGTGTCCGCTGTCGCGGTGACAGCGGACCGCGCTGTCCGGGAGGGCGACTACCCGATCTCGGTCGCACTACTCGACGGCGACAACGCAACAGCAGGGTCAACACAGTTCACTGTCCACATCCAGCGCACTGTCAAGGACGCGTTGTTCGTGCATTCCGGCGGCCAGCAACTTTCCGCCTTGGGGGCTCGGCAGGACCGCCGTATCAACGTGTTCAACCTGGGCGGATCCGAGAGCCGTGGTGCGATCCAACTAACGCTCGGCAACGTACTCCCTGCGCGGATAGCCAGGAATGTGTCGGCCCGCGGGGCTGGCTGGAACTGCCCGCCCGGACTGG
>JAUPKM010000339.1 GCA_030837445.1 Actinomycetota bacterium | reverse complement strand
TCCGGGCTCGCCGCCCCGCAGATCGGGGTCAGCCTGCGGGTGTTCACGTACTGGGTCGACGACGAGTTGGGTCATCTGATCAACCCCTCGCTGGAGTTGACCGAGGAGGAGCAGGAAGGCCTCGAGGGGTGCCTGTCGCTGCCGGATATCGCCATCAACACCCGGCGGGCGTTCGGAGTGGTCGCCCGTGGTTGGAATATGCACGGTGAGCCGGTCACTATCGAGGGCACGGAACTGCTGGCGCGAGCCGTCCAGCATGAGACCGACCATCTCGACGGTGTGCTGTTCATCGACAGACTCGACAAGGAAGCCCGCAAGGAGGCCATGCGGCTGATCCGCGAGTCCGATTGGTTCGGCGCCACGCCCACGGTCAAATTCTCCCCGCACCACAGCCCATTCGAGATGTGAGGGGCATGCGCCTCGTCTTCGCCGGTACGCCCGAGCCCGCGGTTCCGTCGCTGCGGGCATTGCTCGCGTCGCAGCACGAAGTCGTGGCCGTGCTGACCCGACCCGATGCCCGCAGCGGTCGCGGCCGTGCGCTGCGGCGGTCGCCGGTGGCGGAGGTCGCCGACGCAGAGGGGATCCGCGTCCTCACTCCGGCCACCCCAAACACCGCGGAGTTCGCCGCCGAGCTGGCCGCCCTGGCCCCTGACTGCGTCGCGGTGGTCGCTTACGGCGCCCTCATCAAGCCCGATCTGCTGGCGATCCCGCCGCACGGTTGGGTGAATCTGCACTTCTCGCTGCTACCTGCCTGGCGCGGCGCCGCCCCGGTGCAACATGCCCTACTGCACGGTGACGATCTCACCGGTGCCACCACCTTCGCGCTCGAGCGGGGGCTCGACACGGGGCCCGTCTACGGCGTCGTCACCGAGCAGGTGCTGCCGCGGGATACCTCGGGGGATCTTCTTGGCAGGCTCGCTGACAGCGGTGCCGGCCTGCTCGTGGCCACCATGGACGGTATCGGCGAGGGACGGCTCGTGCCTCGACCGCAGCCGGAAATCGACATCAGTCTGGCGCCCAAGATCACCGTCGAGATGGCGCGGATCGACTGGTCAGAGCCGGCCATCCGGGTGGACCGGGTGGCGCGGGCCACCGATCCGGCGCCGGGAGCGTGGACGACCTTCCGCGACGAGCGGCTGAAGGTCGGTCCGGTGGACCTGACCGATGTCACGGGTCTGAAACCGGGCGAGCTCGCGGTCGGTAGGTCGGAAGTGTTGGTTGGTACGGCCACGGTGGCTGTCCGATTGGGCACCGTGCAGGCCGTCGGCAAGCGGGCAATGGATGCCAGCGACTGGGCTCGCGGGTTGCGACCGGCGGCGGGCGAGGTGTTGCGGTGACGTCGCGGCGTGAACCGCGATCCAGGTCGACGGTCGACCCGGCCCGCCGGGCCGCGTACGACGTGCTGCACGAGGTGGGTGCAGAAGGCGCCTACGCCAACCTTGCGCTCCGCCAGATCCTCGCCGATCGCGGCCTTGACGGCCGCGATTCCGCCTTCAGCACCGAACTGGTGATGGGCTGTCTGCGCTACCGAGGCACCCTGGATGCGGTCCTGGCAGCCTGCGTCGACCGGGCGTTGGAACGTCTCGACCCGCGGGTGCTGGACGTCTTGCGGCTAGGTAGCTACCAGATTCTGTACCTCGCCACGGCCGACCATGCCGCCGTAAGTGCCACCGTGGACCTGGCGCGATCGGTCGCCGGTGAGGGACCCGCTCGGCTGGTCAACGCGGTCCTGCGGAAGGTGACCCGGACGGACCTGAGCGGCTGGCTGGACCGGATCACCCTGACGGTGCCGGACCCGACCGAACAACTCGCCATCCGCTATTCCCATCCCGCCTGGATGGTCGCCGCGCTCCGGGATGCCCTCGGTAGCGATGCGCCTCGAGGAGAGATCGAGTTGCTCCTCGCGCGCAATAACGAGGCACCGGCGGTCACCTTGGTGGCGCGCCCGGGGCTCGCCGAGGTGGACGAACTTCTAGCGGCGCCGGGCTCAGAGCCGGGGCTCTACTCCCCTTGGGCGGTGCGACTGGCCAGCGGTAAGCCGGGCGCGTTGGCCGCGGTTCGGCAGCAGCGGGCGGGGGTGCAGGACGAGGGCAGCCAGCTCGTGACGATGGCGTTCCTGTCCGCCGAAGTCGCGGGAACTGACCACCGCTGGCTGGACCTGTGCGCCGGCCCAGGCGGCAAGGCGGCACTGTTGGCCTCGCTCGGAGCCGAGCGGGGTGCGACCTTGCTTGCGGTCGAGCCGCGTCCGGCCCGGGCGAAATTGGTCGCCAGTGCCCTCTCGCGAGTCGGCGGCAGTCACCAGGTGGTGATCGCCGACGGCCGCGCCGGACCTTGGCGGCCAGCCGGGTTCGACCGGGTCCTGGTGGATGCGCCCTGCACGGGACTCGGGGTGTTGCGGCGCCGACCGGAGTCCCGCTGGCGGCGCGTTCCGGCCGACGTGTCAGTGCTCGCTCGGCTGCAGCGAGAGCTGCTCCACGCAGCGCTCAACGCTGTCCGCCCGGGTGGTGTGGTTGGCTACGCCACGTGTTCGCCGCACATCGCCGAGACCGACCTCGTGGTCGACGATCTGCTCGCCGACCGCGATGACGTCCAGGAAGTCGCCGCCGTGCCGCTGCTACCAGGCGTGCCCGACCTCGGTGACGGCGTCCGCGTCCGGCTGTGGCCGCATCGCCACGACACAGATGGGATGTTCCTGTCGATCCTGCGTCGCACGACTTGATCGGTAACCTCTTGCCCATGGGTCCGCAGATCTCTCCAAGTATCCTGTCCAGCGACTTCGCGCGGCTGGCCACGGAATGTGAGGCGGTCGCCGGTCATGCCGACTGGCTCCACGTCGACGTGATGGACAACCACTTTGTGCCGAACCTCACCCTCGGTCTGCCGGTTGTCGAATCCCTGCTGCGAACGGTGCAGACCCCGGTCGACTGCCATTTGATGATCGAGGACCCGGACCGATGGGCGCCCGCATATGCCGAGGCAGGGGCTGGCAGTGTCACCTTCCATGTGGAGGCCGCAGGCGCCCCGATCCGGTTGGCACGGGAGATCCGAGCCCAAGGTGCGCGCGCCGGAATGGCGCTGAAACCGGCAACTCCGGTCGAGCCGTACGCCGATCTGCTCGCCGAACTCGACATGCTGCTGCTGATGACGGTGGAGCCCGGCTTCGGGGGGCAGTCCTTCTTGGAAGTCGTGGTCCCGAAGATCCGGCGGGCGTCGGCGCTGATCGCCGGCCGCGAGTTGGACATCTGGCTGCAGGTGGACGGTGGTGTCGACCTGCGGACCATCGAAGTCTGCGCCGACGCCGGTGCGAACGTATTCGTGGCCGGATCCAGCGTCTACGGTGCGGACGACCCGGCGGCGGCGATCGACTCCCTGCGAGCGGCCGCGTTGGCTGCGGCGCCGGCACCGTCGGTCTAGCCATGCCGGGACCGGATCCGACCCTGGCGATGCGTCGGGCGCTGGCACTCGCCGGCGATTCAGGAGTGTGGAAGGGGGCCAATCCGGCGGTCGGGTGTGTCCTGCTCGGCGAAGATGGGCAGTTCATCGCCGAAGGATTCCACCGGGGTCCTGGAACTGCCCACGCGGAGGCGGCGGCGCTGGCGTCGCTCGTTGCCGCCGGCGGAAGTCCCGCTGGGGCCACGGCGGTCGTCACCCTCGAACCTTGCGCGCATCAAGGTCGGACCCCACCCTGTGCGGACGCCCTTGTTGAGGCAGGAATCGCCCGGGTCATTTTTGGGCAGGCAGACCCCAACCCGGCTGCCGCCGGCGGTGCCGACCGGCTGCGCGCTGCCGGGGTCGAAGTGACCGGCGGAGTGCTTGCAGCAGAGGCAGCAGCCCTCAATCGGGTGTGGACCGAGTCGATGTCGATGGGGCGACCGGTGGTGACCTGGAAGGTCGCCGCCAGTCTCGACGGCCGAATCGCCGCCGCCGATGGGAGTTCCCAATGGATCACCGGCCAGGCGGCCCGGCAGCAGGTACACGAATTGCGGTCGCAGGTGGACGCAGTCCTGACCGGTACCGGCACCCTGCGCGCCGACGACCCGCAGTTGACGGCCCGACCAGCCGGCGGGTGGCCAACGACGGAGCAGCCACTACGGGTGGTGATGGGGCTGTCCGAGGTGCCGTCGGCTGCGGCCTTCCGCGCTCCGCCCGACGGCCGCTCCCAGGTGCTCAACACCCGGGATCCCGATCAGGCGCTGGCCGCACTGATGGCGGTCGGGGTCAGGCATGTCCTGCTCGAGTGCGGACCGCGACTGGCCTCCGCCTTCCTGCGGGCCGATCTGGTTGATCGAGTGGTCTGGTTTGCAGCGCCGATTCTGCTCGGTGGGTCGGCGCTGGCGGTGATCGACGATGTCGGGGTGGGTACGCTCACGGATGCACGCCGATGGCAGCTCCGCGAGTTGCGAGAAGTCGGATCGGATGTGCGGATGGACTTCTCACGCGCCGGGGTCGCACCCGGTGGCCGACTGGAGGTGGGGTAGTTGTTCACCGGAATTGTCGAGGAACGCGGCCGCATCGTGGAGGTTGTCGACCTGCCTGGCGAGGCGCGCCGGATTCGGGTGCTGGCACCGTTGGTCACCGGCGATGCTCGGCCGGGGGATTCGATCGCGGTCAACGGGGTCTGCCTGACGGTGGTCAACCCGGCCGCTTCGGCTTTCAGCGCCGACATCATGAAAGAATCGCTCGATCGCAGCACCCTCGGCTCGCTGGTTGTGGGCGACGAGGTCAACCTCGAGCGGGCCCTGCGCGTCTCCGACCGACTCGGCGGACACATCGTCTCCGGCCACGTCGATGGGCTCGCCGCGGTGATCGACGTGACTGAGTCCGAGCACTGGCGGGTGATCCGGTTCGCCGTCCCGGAGGACCTGCTCCGCTACCTGGTGCAGAAGGGATCTGTCTGTCTGGACGGGGCGTCTCTGACCGTCTCGGCGGTGCGGGATGATTGGTTGGAGGTG
The DNA here is from genome assembly GCA_030837445.1 of Actinomycetota bacterium. GTDB lineage: Bacteria > Actinomycetota > Actinomycetes > S36-B12 > UBA10799 > JACJWR01. The sequence goes on along the minus strand of JAUPKM010000339.1, from coordinate 7,659 downwards.
TCGCTGATCCCCACTACCTTGGCGGAGACGACGCTCGGATCGCTCACCGTCGGTGACCGCGTCAACGTGGAGGTCGATGTGCTGGCGAAGTACACGGAGAAGTTGCTCAGTGGGTTCGCACGATGATGCCCTTCGACGATGTCTTCCCGGAAGGATCCTCACCGAGTGACCTCACCCCGGCCGCGACTGCCGCCGAGGCGGAACCGCCTGCCGAAACGCCCGCGGCCGCCCCTTGGTCAGCCGGTGACTCAGTCCGGTTGGATCCGGTTGAGGCTGGTGTGGCCGCGATTGCAGCCGGCGCCATCGTCGTGGTCGTGGATGACGAGGACCGAGAGAACGAGGGCGACCTGATCGCCGCGGCCTCGTTGGCCACCCCTGACATGCTGGCCTTCATGATCCGACACACCTCCGGTGTTATCTGCGCCCCGATGATGGGGGATGACCTCGACCGGCTGGCGTTGCCGCCGATGACCTATGTCAATGAAGACGCCAAGGGCACTGCCTACTCGGTCAGCGTGGATGCCCGCGACGGTGTCAGCACCGGGATCAGCGCCGGGGACCGCGCCCGAACGGTGCGTGTGTTGGCAGACTCGGCGACCGAGCCGTGGGAGATTACTCGACCTGGGCATGTCTTCCCGTTGCGGGCCGTCCCCGGCGGTGTGCTGCGACGCGCCGGGCACACCGAGGCTGCGGTGGATCTGGCTCGACTCGCCGGATTGGCTCCGGCCGGCGTCATCGCTGAACTGGTCCGCGACGACGGCGCGATGATGCGCGCACCGGATTGTCGGGCCTTCGCAGACGCCCACGGGCTGGTGATGATCTCGATCGCCGACCTGATCGAGCACGTTCGTCGTACCGAGATCCAGGTATCCCGCATCATTGAGGCGGCGCTGCCACTGGCACAGGGCGAGTTCCGGGCCGTCGGCTATCAGAGCACGATCACCGGTCACGACCAGATTGCGCTGGTGCTAGGCGATATCGGTGACGGCCGAGACGTACTTGTCAGAGTGCACTCCGAATGCCTCACCGGTGACGTCTTCGGATCCTTGCGGTGTGACTGCGGCCCGCAATTGCACGCTGCGTTGGACGCGATCGCAGCCGAAGGCCGGGGCGTGCTGCTGTACGTTCGCGGGCATGAGGGCAGGGGGATCGGGCTGATGCACAAGCTGCGCGCCTACTCGTTGCAGGATCAGGGAGTGGACACGGTCGACGCGAACCTGGAATTGGGGCTGCCCAGCGATGCCCGAGAGTACGGCACCGGCGCCCAGATTCTGAGTGACCTGGGGATCAGGTCGATGCGGCTGTTGACGAACAACCCGGCCAAGCGTGCAGGTCTGTCCGGGTTTGGGCTGGACATCTCCGAACGGGTGCCCCTGGAGATCGCACCGAACCCTCACAACGCCTTCTACCTCGAGACCAAACGGGCCCGGATGGGTCACCAACTCGACACCAACCCCGGTGCTGTCGAACCCGGGCCCGAGGCAGCGGACACTGGAGGTCAATTGTGAGCGGCGAAGGTAGGACCGAGTTGGCAACCGGCCAGGTGGCAGGGATGCGGGTTGCGGTGGTGGCCGCGACCTGGCACGCCCAGGTGCAGGAGGCGTTACTGCTGAACGCCGTGGCGGCGTGTCGCGAGGCCGGAGTGGAGCCCGAGGTGGTCCGAGTGCCGGGTGCATTCGAGTTGCCGATCGTGGCGCAGCGACTGGCCGCGGGCTACGACGCCGTGATCGCGCTGGGGACCATCATCCGAGGGGGAACGCCGCACTTCGACTACGTCTGTGACGCTGTGACTGCGGGCCTGCTCCGAGTGTCGCTGGATGCGCAGGTGCCGGTTGCATTCGGAGTGTTGACCTGCGACGACCTGGCTCAGGCCATGGCACGCGCTGGCCTGCCCGGGTCGATCGAGAACAAGGGCAAGGAAGCGGCAGAGGCTGCCCTGACGACCGCTGGGATCCTGCGCGACCTAAGGTTGGGGGAGTGAAGACCTTCGACGAACTGTATGCCGAACTTCGGTCCCGGCAGGCAGAGCGACCGGCAGGCTCGGCGACCGTGGCGCTGCTGGACGGTGGGGTACACGCCATCGGCAAGAAGGTGGTCGAGGAGGCTGCCGAGTCGTGGCTGGCGGCCGAGTATGAGGGGCCGGCGAGGACAGCGCAGGAGATCGCGCAGTTGCTTTACCACGCCCAGGTGCTGATGATCGCCTGCGATCTGAGCCTTGACGATATCTACGCCGAACTCTAGGGAACCCCGAATGCTGCGAGTTGCGGTGCCCAACAAGGGCGCTTTGTCCGAACCAGCCCGTGCGATGCTGCGGGAAGCCGGCTATCTGCAGACCACCGGTCCGCGCGAGTTGATGGTGCGCGACCCCATCAACGATGTCGAGTTCTTCTTCCTGCGGCCCAAGGACATCGCCACCTATGTGGGGTCGGGCACGCTCGACATGGGCATCACCGGACTCGACATGCTGTTGGACTCGGGTGCGCCCGCAGAGCGGATGCTCGACCTTGGGTTCGGCGGTTCGACGTTCAGACTGGCGGCTCCGACAGGTCGGCTGCGTTCGCCGGCCGACCTGTCCGGGCTCACGGTGGCGACTTCCTATGCGGGGCTGCTGCGCGAGTGGTTGGACGCGCGCGGTATCCAGGCTCAGATCGTGCGGTTGGACGGTGCTGTGGAGAATGCGGTGCAACTCGGCGTCGCCGACGCGGTTGCCGACGTGGTGGCGACCGGAACCACTCTTCGGCAAGCTGGACTTGAGGTGGTGGGAGAACCCCTGCTCACCAGTGAGGGAGTCCTGGTGCGGACCCGTCGGGATGTCGACGAGGCGGCCGTAGCCACCTTCAGTCACAGGCTGCAGGGGGTCATCGTGGCTCGTACCTACGTGCTTGTGGACTACGACATCCCGACCGCGCTGGTCGATGACGCCTGCGCGATCACCCCGGGCCTGGAATCCCCGACGGTGTCGCCGCTGCGTGACGAAAAATGGGTGGCCATCCGCGCGATGGTTCCGCGGAACACCATCCACGCGGTGATGGACGACCTGTTCACGCTCGGTGGTCGGGGCATCCTGGTGACAGACATCCACGCCTGTCGGCTGTAGCCGGCAACTGGATCACTCGGGCCGGCTGCGAGCCTGCTGGCTGCCGGCGTGCAGATCGCGAATGGTGGCGGCAACGTCATGGGGACAATCGAGCATCACCATATGGGCGCTGTCCAGCAGCCTCAAGTTGACGTCCCCGCCGAAGGCGCCGAGTTGTTCGCGCTGTTCTGTCACCCACGCCGTCTGCTCGCGGCGCCACACCCGGGGACCGAGCCGACCTACCAGCACCCGGACCGGGATCTCGGGCAGCGGATCCTTGTCCCGCAGCGCTAACAGGTCCCGGCAGTAGCCGCCGATGTGCTGATTGTCATGCATTGTGCGAGCGAGGTGTCTGGGGTCGCTGAGCCGATCGGACAATTCCGTCGGAAGCACCGAGAGGATGCCCCGAGTACTGCTGGTGGTGGTCCCGAGCCCGATCATCGCCTTGGGTAGCAGGAACTTCCACGCGGGCCGCGCGGTGTTGCGAAGCAGAGCGGAAGTGGCGGCGGCGCGCACGGGCCCCACCCTCCGCCGGCCATGTTCGTCGCCGGCCTCGGCAGCGTACTCGGCCGGAATGCTCGCATCCACCAGCACCAACCCGACCACACGGGCAGGGCGACATCGAGCGTAGGCCTCCGCGAGTATGCCGCCGAAAGAGTGACCGACCATGATCAATGGCCCGTCGACTTCGGCGGTAATCCGATCGATTTCGGCGACCTCACCGTCGAGTCCCTGACCCCGTTGGGTCAGATCCCGGCCGGGTCGGTCGAATCCGAAGGTGGCGATTCCGTCGAGCCGGGTCAGCACCGGGTGCCAGAAGTCCAGCGTTTCGCCGAGGCCGTTACAGAACACCACCGTCGGTGCTGCACCCGCAGTCCTGACTACCCGGACAGACTCCTCAGACGTGGGCATGGGGCCCTTCTCCTCGCGGTGCTCGGTAGTGGCGCAAGACTAACCCGAGGGCGAACATCGCCGCCGCGAACAGCACCACTTGCAGTCGCTGGACGATGCCGATACCAGAGGTCTCCAACAGGTACTGCACAGCGATCACCAGCGATAGCAGGGCGTACAGGATCCCGGTGATGACAAGAAAATGGGAAAGCTCTCGCCAGTCCGCGGGGATGGCTTCGCGTCGTTGCAACTGCCAGAGACCGAGGGCGATCAGGATCAGCGAGAGGAATCCAAAGAACGACTCCAACACGCCGGTGACACTGTGGATCTGATGGGCCATGGACACTCTGCCGGACTCCTCAAGTGCCCGGCAGGCCTTGTCCACGGACGGGACGCAGTCCAGCGGCGCGAAGGCGTCCACGACAGTCATGACTGAAAAGAAGATTGCACTGGCAAGTCCGAGCCGCAGCCACCGGTTTCGAGGGAGCAGCCCGTAGGCCGCAACCAGACCGGCGAGCAACAGCAGTCCCGTTGCCAGATCGCTGAGCCGGAAGAAGGCGGCCGCGGGTTGACCCTGTGAGCCAAGCTCGCTGACGAAGGTATTCATTCGATTCAACGTGGCCCCGGTATAGCCCTCCACCAGGAACGCCACGTTTGTGATCGCGCCCAGGATCAGACACCACGCCCCGACGATGGCCCGCGTCAAGGGCTGTCGTGCGGGATTGGTCATGGGTCCACGCTAGCGTTGCGGTATGACATCCGAGCGCAGGCCGACAGCTGCGGACGTCATCACGGCGGTTGCTGACCCCGACAGTTTCGTGGCGTGGTCGACTGCGCCCGATCCGGCCGAGACCGCGGAGGGCTACGCCGGCAGCCTGCAGCTGGCGCGGGCCAACGCACAGACGCAGGAGTCGGTGGTCGTGGGCGCCGCGACGATCGGTGGTCGACCGGTGGCGTTAGTGGTAGGGGAGTTCGGGTTCCTAGCTGGTTCCGTCGGGATGGCCGCTGCCGACACCATCCGGTCCGCGGTGGCTCGAGCCACTCGCGAGGGTCTGCCGGTGCTGGCGGCCCCGGCGTCTGGCGGTACCCGGATGCAGGAGGGCACGCCCGCCTTCCTCCGGCTGGTGCCGATTGCGGGGGTGGTGGCCGCCCATCGTCGTGCAGGGCTGGCCTTTCTCGTCTGGCTTCGCGATCCCACCACCGGCGGGGTGCAGGCGACCTGGGGTTCGTTGGGTCAGGTGACTGCGGCCGAGCCGGGTGCGCTGATCGGATTCCTGGGACCCCGGGTCTTCAGCGCTGTCTTCGGTGCGGAATTCCCGGCTGGCGTGCAGACCGCCGAGAACCTTGTGCGGGTCGGAGTGATCGACTCCGTGGTGGCTCTCAACGAGGTGCGAGCGTGGGCCGAGCGGCTCCTGGCGGCCGTTGTGGACCCGGACACCACCGAGCCCGGCGGTGTCGACGCCGGCGGAGCGCCGGCGAACTCAGCTGCGGCTGATGAGATCGGTGCGGCCAACGAACCCGACGGGTGGGAGTGCGTGCTGGCGACGAGATCGGTCGACCGTCCAGGCCTGCGGGAGTTCCTCGATGCGACCGCAGCCGAGGTGACAATTCTTTCCGGCACCGGCGAAGGCGGCCGCGACGACGCCATCCTGCTGGCGCTGGCCAGAGTTGGCGGGCGGCGGGCGGTCGTAGTTGGTCAGGACCGTTCGGTCGGACGTGCCTTTGGCCCGGACGGGCTGCGGACGGCCCGCCGGGGGTATCGACTCGCAGCCGAGCTGGGGTTGCCGCTGCTGACCGTGGTCGACACGGAAGGTGCGGAACTCTCCGCGTCGGCTGAAGAGGGTGCGATGGCGGGCGAAATCGCCCGGAGTCTGGCCGAGTTGAGCGAGTTGCCGACTCGGGTCGTCTCGCTCCTGCTTGGCTCCGGCTGCGGCGGGGGAGCGCTCGCGATGCTGCCGGCCGATCTACTGGTGGCCGCCTCGGATTCATGGATAACCCCGTTGCCCCCCGAGGGTGCGTCGGCAATCGTTCATCGCACCATCGACCGCGCCCCGGAGCTGGCTCGCCAGCAGCAGATAACGGCGGTGCAACTGGCCCACCTCGGCGTGATCGACGTCTTGCTGGGCACTCCTGGTGATGACCCCGCTGAGTTCCTGCACCGATGCGGTCGGGAGGTGGCCGCGGGCCTGGCGATGGGCAGCTCGACACCGTCGACCAGGCGAGTCAGCCGATTCGTGGTCAGCCCATGACGACCGCAGATCCAGCACCGAATCCGAATCCGCACTCGCACTCCCACCCGTACGGCGCCGCCGAGACGCACGCGACCGGCAGTGCTGACCGATTTCACGGCGCTCAGGTCCACGACACAGGGTTTGCAGATGACGACGGCAGCGCGGATCCCGTCTTGGCGCAGGCGATGCTGCGGGCCGCCGCCGCTCGACAGCAGGCAGAAACGGTTGCCGCTGGCCTGGTTCAGACAGGTACCGGCCAAGACTTGTCCGACGTGGTTGAAGCCCTGCGAGGCGGGCGACTACTTGTTGCGCTGGTTGCAGTCCTCGACTCGACGGACCCGTTGGGATCCGAGAAGGACAGCCATCTGGCGGCCGCCATGTGGAGCCGGCCCGATGGTCGCGTGGGGCTGCTGGCGTTCAGCAGCGTCGATGCGATGCGCCGTTGGCGATCAGACGCCCGGCCACTACCGACAGCAGCCGCCACCGTCGCCCAGGCTGCCCTACAGGATGGCGCGGACGCGCTCGTGCTGGACTTGGCCGGACCGGCCACGGTTGTGATCGAGGGCCCGGCTCTCTGGGCCGTGGCAGAGGGGAGGGCGTTACTTGCGGCCGACCAGGATTCGCAGGTCGCAAAGCGGGTGGCCGCGGCGGTCCATCGGGCGCTGGGCGAGATCAGTCATCGCGTGACCGCGACGGACGAAGTTGACCTCCTTGTGCTCCTTGGCTCGGAGGCGGCGGCAGCCCCGGACGCGGTGACCGCGCTGGCGACAGACCTGGCTCAGGATCCGGTCCTGCGCAGCCGAGTGGCCCGCGGAATCCACATCGGCGTGGAGTCGAACTGAGTCACGTGGAGCCTGTCATCGGCTGGGTGTTCGGATACGGATCGCTGGTGGCCGTCGGACACGAAGCACTTCCTCGACCCAGACACCGGGCAACGTCCACCCATCTTCGTGGCGTGGTTGAACGTTTACCAGTGCCCAGACGCGGAGGTCAACGGTGTGTTCCTCCCCATTTCGTCAGCTCGGATTACCACGAGTTGTGCCGAATGGCATTCCTGAGCCGGGGGCGGAAGTTCTCCGAAACGTACGACGACACCACCGACCCGTTGCCCGCGCCGCTGCGTCGGTTGATCCTTGTCCGCCCCTGACAGTCCATCGTCGCTCGGTGCTTGACCCCGAAACCTACACATGTGACAGTATGTGTATGACGGTCCTTGAACGCCGCCTGCAGATCCTGCTGGATCCCGCTCAGTACGAGCGGCTGGAGGCCGAGGCGCGTCGGCGATCGCAAAGCGTCGGTGCGACGGTCAGGGCAGCGATCGATTGTTTCCTCGGCAACGATGCGGATCGTCGTGACAACGCCAGGAGATCGCTGCTTGCGCATGCGCCCGATGCTGGTCTTGGGGAGGAGTTCGACAAGGAGGCGGCACTCACTGATGCCTTCCACCGGTAGGCGTCACCC
>JAUPKM010000338.1 GCA_030837445.1 Actinomycetota bacterium | reverse complement strand
CCGGATCTTCGCCTCCTCGGTCTGGGCGAAGAGTTTGCGGACATGGTCGAAGACACCTGTATAGGTGGCGGGGTTGGACCTCGGGGTGCGGCCGATCGGGCTCTGGTCGACGTGCACCACCTTGTCCAACTGGTCGAGGCCGGTGACCCGTTTGTGCCGCCCGGGCACGGTTCGGGCACCATTCAACTCCCGTGCCAGCACCCGGTACAGCACGTCGTTCACCAGCGTCGACTTGCCCGAGCCGCTCACTCCGGTGACCGCCACGAAGCACCCGAGCGGGATCGTGACGTCCACCCCTTGCAGGTTGTGCTCCTTGGCCCCCTGCACCACAACTTCGCGCCCCGGTTCGGGCAGTCTCCGCAGCAGCGGGACCTCGATACTGCGGCGGCCGCTGACGTAGGCGCCAGTGATCGACTCTTCGGAGGCCTCCAGGTCCGCGACGGTGCCACTCACCACAACGTGCCCACCGTGCTCGCCGGCACCGGGGCCGATATCGACCACCCAGTCGGCGGCCCGAATGGTGTCCTCGTCATGTTCGACCACGATCAGCGTGTTGCCCAGATCCCGCAATCGCACCAGCGTCTCGATCAGGCGCCGGTTGTCGCGCTGGTGCAGTCCGATGCTGGGCTCGTCCAACACGTACAGGACACCCACCAGTCCGGAGCCGATCTGGGTCGCCAGCCGGATCCGCTGCGCCTCGCCGCCAGCGAGGGTCGCAGAAGGTCTGTCGAGCGACAAGTAGTGCAGCCCGACATCGACCAGGAATTGCAGCCGCTCCCCGATCTCCTTGAGCACCCGAGCGCCGATGGCCGCATCGCGGTCGTCCAACTGCAGCGCGCCGAGCAGTTCGCTGGCCTCCCCGATCGGCAGCGCCGCAATATCGGCGATGGAACGCTCGCCGACCGTCACGGCGAGACTGATCGGCTTCAACCTCGACCCAGCGCAAGCCGGACACGGCACCTCCCGCATGAAACCGGCAAACCGTTCGCGACCCGCGTCGGTCTCGGCCTCGGCATGGCGGCGCTTGACGTAGGACACCACCCCTTCGAAGCCGGTGGTGTAACTGCGCTCGCGGCCATATCGGTTCCGGTACTTGACTGTGACGGACTTGCCGTAGCCCTCCAACACCGCCTTGCGCACCTTGGCGGGCAGGTCCTTCCACGGTGTGTCGATATCGAAGTCGAGCTCGTCCGCGAGCGCGTGTAGCAGTCGGGAGAAGTACTCCGAACTCGCGCCGGTCCCCCACGGTGCGATTGCCCCCTCCGCGAGGCTCAACTCATCGTCGGGGACGACCAGGTCGGCATCTGCCTCGGTGTGGGTGCCAAGGCCGGCACAGTCCGGACACGCGCCGAACGGCGAATTGAACGAGAAGGATCGAGGCTCCAGCTCTTCGAAGCTCAGGCCGTCATAGGGGCAGGCGAGATGCTCGCTGAACGTGCGCTCCCGAGTGGGATCGTCCTCGGGCGCATCGACGAACTCCAGCGTGACGGTCCCGCCGGCCAGCCGGAGGGCCGTCTCAACCGAATCCGTCAACCGCTGTTGCGCCTCGGGCTTGACGGCCAACCGGTCGACGACGACTTCGATCGTGTGCTTTTCCTGCTTCTTCAGCTTGGGTGGGTCGGCGAGTTGGTGCACCTGGCCATCGACCCGCGCCCGGGAGTAACCCTGTGCCTGCAATGCCCGGAACAGGTCGACGAATTCACCCTTGCGTTCCCGCACCACCGGTGCGAGCACCTGGAACCGAAGACCGGGTTCGAGGGCCAGCACTTGGTCGACGATCTGCTGGGGATGCTGGCGCGCGATCGGCCGTCCGCAGACCGGGCAGTGAGGTTTGCCGATACGGGCGAACAGCAGCCGGAGGTAGTCGTAGACCTCGGTGATGGTCCCGACCGTCGAGCGGGGATTCCGGGAGGTCGACTTCTGATCGATCGAGACCGCCGGTGAGAGCCCTTCTATGAAATCGACGTCGGGCTTGTCCATCTGTCCCAGGAATTGCCGGGCGTAGGCGCTGAGGCTCTCGACGTACCGGCGCTGCCCCTCGGCGAAGATCGTGTCGAAGGCCAGACTCGACTTGCCGGAGCCTGAGAGGCCGGTGAAAACGATGAGGGCGTCGCGAGGTAGGTCGAGCGAGACGTTCTTGAGGTTGTGCTCGCGAGCCCCGCGGACGATCAGTTCGTGGGAGGCGGGGTCGTGCGACGCGCGACGCAGGGCCGCGCCCTTCTTCTTGGCCTTGGCCCCGCCCGGCTTCTTTGCAGCGCTCCCGCCGTTGGGACTCCTCGTCCTTGGGCTGGCCTTCCGTCCGTCCGACACGCTGGCAACCCTATGCCTCGCCACCGACAGCCGCGTACGGTGAGGTCGTGACCTACGACGGCCGCTCACAAGTCGGCGCCCCACCTCAAACCCGCCGGCTGGCCGGCCTGACGATCACCAAGATCTCGGTCGGCCAACTCGACAACAACACCTACCTGCTGACCGATGAGGGCACCGCAGCAAGCCTGCTGATTGACGCCGCCGCCGAGGCGTCGACCCTCTTGGCGTTGGTACCAGACACAGGTCTCGCCGCAGTTGTCACCACCCACAGCCACCATGATCATTGGGCCGCCCTGGCCGAGGTGATCGCGGCGACCGGCGCGACAACCTACGCCGGCGAATTCGACGCCGACGATATCCCGGTGGCCACTGAGGTCCGGCTTGCTGACGGTGACCAGGTCACCCTCGGCGACACGGAGTTGACTGCCATCCATCTCGCTGGCCACACCCCCGGCTCCATCGCCCTGCACCTGCGCGCCGCCGACGGCAGCGACCACATCTTCACCGGCGACTGCCTCTTCCCCGGTGGCGTCGGCCGCACCACCCCGGATGACTTCCCGCAGTTGTATAAGGACGTGACCACGAAGGTGTTCGACGTGTTCGGGGACGACACCTGGATCTACCCGGGCCACGGTTGGGACACGACGCTCGGGACCGAACGCCCCCACCTCGCAGAGTGGCGCGAGCGCGGCTGGTAGTTCGGGCGACGGTGGCGCCCGGCCAGCCCGGCCGTCTCCCACGCAACGCGCGATCCCGGCAACACCGGCGACCGGAACGGTAGCGTGCAGCCATGGCGACTGCATCGGCGGGCGATAACTCTCGACTCACTCGCGGCCAGACCCTCTCGTATGCCCTCGGCTCAGTCGGAACCGCTGGTTTCGCCACGGTCCCCGGGCTGTTGCTGGCGTACTACCTCACCAACAGCCTCGGCGTCGCCGCTGGCGTCGCCGCGTTCGTGCTGCTCCTTCCGAAGCTGTGGGACGTGGCATTCCTACCGATCGTCGGAAATCTCAGTGATCGCTCCGTCGCCAAGCGCGGCAGCAGGCGCCCATTCCTGCTGCTCGGTGGCCTCGCGCTGCCCGCCCTGTTCGCCCTGATGTTCGCCGCACCCGATGCCTGGCCGCCGGCGGCTGGAGCTCTCTGGGTATTTGTGTTCTTCCTGCTAGCAGCCTCCGCCTTCGCCTTCTTCCAAGTGCCCTACATCGCGACCCCGGCGGAGATCACCGACTCGTCCCGAGAGCGCACTACCATGGTCGCCTGGCGGGTGGGTTTCCTCACCTTCGGAATCCTCTTGTTCGGCGCTGGATCACCCGCGATTCGTGACGCCTACAACGCCACCCCCGAGGGCTACCTGGTCATGGGCGTGGTGGTCGGCCTTTTGATCGGGCTGGGCATGATCGGGTGTTGGTGGGGACTGCGGCGCACCCGGATCCTGCATAAGACCGAGTCCGAGCCCTCTTTCAAGGCACAGTTCGCGGTCGCGCGTGGCAACCGAACCTTCCGAGTGCTGCTGGGAGCCTTCTTCCTGCAGGCATTGGCGACGAGTTCGATGCTCGCAGGCGCCCAGTATTTCGCGACCTACGTCCTCGAACGGGAGCGGATCAACGACGTCCTGTTCGTCTGCCTAGTGGCCCCTGGCATCCTGTTCGTCCCGGTGTGGGCCAAGATCGCCCACAAGTTCGGTAAGAAGCGGGGCTACCTGTTCGCGTCCCTTACTTTTCTCGCCGGCACCCTGCTGCTGCTGACAGCACCGCTGCTACCGCTGGTGGGCGTGCTGGTCTTCGTGGCGATCTGTGGGGTCGGCTACGCGGGGATGCAGATGTTCCCGTTGTCCATGCTGCCGGATGCGATCGCAGTGGACGCCGCCGAATCCGGCAAGCGCCGGGCGGGCGCCTACACCGGTTTCTGGACCGCTGGCGAGACCACTGGCTTCGCCATCGGTCCAGCGCTTGTGCTCGCGCTATTGGCTGTCACCGGGTTCGTGTCGTCTACGGCGAATGAGACCGTGACGCAGCCCTCGTCGGCGATCACCGGCACCCTGCTGGCCTTCACCCTGCTGCCCGCCGCGCTGCTGGTGGCGAGCCTGCCGCTGCTATTGCGGTACGACCTGACCGATGAACGAATCGCCGCAGCGCGGGCCCTGGAAGAGTCCCGAGACCACGACGACGCCCCCTTGGAGAGCACATGAGCTTGCCCGCCGATGCCGCCGATTCGGCCGACATCCTTGCCGAACTTGACTCGTTCCGCAGCGAGGACGCCCCGGTACACGGAGGTCGGGTGCTGGCATACGTCTATGACTCCGGGATCTCCGATCTGCACGAGGTGGCCAATCGTGCGCTGACGATGTACTCGTCAGTCAACGGCTTGGATCCGACTGTCTTTCCCAGCGTCACACGCATCGAGAATGACCTCGTCGGCTGGGGACTCGACCTGCTCGGGGGTCCACCGGAGGGGCAGGGCCTGGTTACCAGCGGTGGTACCGAATCCTGCATGCTGGCGGTGAAGGCGGCCCGCGAACACTGGCGGCAGCGGGTCGGGCCGGAACGTGCCGCAACTGTCAAGCCGGTGATGATCATGCCGGTCACCGCGCATTCCGCGTTCGTCAAGGGCGGCTACTACTTCGACGTCGACGTGCACACCCTGCCGGTCGACCCGGAGACGTTCAAGGTCCGAGTCGAAGACGTGGCCGCGGCGCTGGACGAGTATCTCGATCGGGCCGCCCTGGTGGTGGTGTCGGCACCTTCGTACGCGCACGGGGTCGTCGACCCAGTAGCGGAGGTGGCAGCCCTGGGGCTGGAACGTGGCGTGCCGGTGCACACCGACGCCTGTATCGGCGGCTGGACGCTGCCCTACCTGGCCCGGCTCGGGGTGTCGGTGCCGCCATTCGACCTGTCGGTGCCCGGAGTGTGCTCGATCTCGGTGGACCTGCACAAGTACGGGT
>JAUPKM010000337.1 GCA_030837445.1 Actinomycetota bacterium | reverse complement strand
TGGCCTGGGGCGGAACCGAGATCTCGATCGGCGCCTCGGGTCGGCGCACTCCCCAGGCCTGCAACGCCGAGCTGTCACAGAGCGCCGAGGCGTCGCCGCACCTCAGGTGGGCAGCCCACCACTGGCTCTGGATCGGGAGCTCACCCGTGGTGACCGCGTAGACACCCTCAAACACCCGCTGCCATCGGTGCGCGTCGAGCTGGGTTCGGACACTGCTCGCCGGCCAGCCGAGGATGCCCACCAGTTGGTGATGGGAGATCACACCCCCTTGCTGGGCGGCCGCAGCCATGGCCCGCTGATGGCGTTCGACCGATCCCGTCATCGGTCTATCCTGCGGCCGGAGCGTGGAATTTCGTCCGCGTGTGCGTCGAGTGTGGATATTTCGCACTGAGTGCACAGGCTGACGCGGCGAACGTGCGGCGACTAGGGTGACCGGGTGCAGGACAGCACCGATGACACGGCCGCGCCGCGTGGTCTTCGCTCGTTTCCTGCCTATCGGCGCGTGTTCATCGCTCGGGTGGTGTCGTCGGCCGGGTCCTACATGCAGGTCGTGGGGGCGACCTGGCTGGTGTTCCAGCTCTCTGGCAGTTCGGCAGCAGTCGGGGTGCTGGCCGCGCTGGCCCTCGGACCTGCCCTAATTGGGGCACCCATCGGCGGACAGTTGGCCGACCGGTACGAACCGCGGCGGTTGGCGATCGTCTTGTCGCTATGTCAGGCGATACCGGTGCTGGTCATGGCGACGTTGGCCTTCAGCTCGGTCATCACCGTCCCGCTCATCTACCTGTGCGTGTTTGCCGGCGCAATCCCGTTCTCGCTGAACCAGCCCGTGCTCGCGTTGATAGTCCCCGCAACCGTACCGGCGGAGTTCCGGCACCAGGCTGTAGCGCGGACCTCGATGGCGTACAACATCACCCGGCTCACCGGCGCGATAATCGGGGGTGCGGTGGTGGCCGCGATCGGACCCGGACTCGCGTTCGCGATCAATGGGGTGTCCTATCTCGTGGTCGCGGGAGTGCTGGCATCGATCACGCTGCGCCCTGATGCGAACCTGGCGGTTCGCCGGAAGCCGCCGCTGCGTGAGGGCCTTCGAAGGGGGTGGCGATTGCCGATCGTGCAGGTGGTCGCGATCGGAGTGGCGGCCTTCTTCACCCTGGCGGCGCCGATCGAGCAGCTGATGCCGGATATCGCGAATGAGCACAGTGATGGGGCGCTGGCGGTCGGGTTGTTCCTCGGCGCCATCGGACTCGGCGCGATAGTGGCCAACCCGATTCTGAGTCGGCTGTTGCGGGGGACTCGCTCCGGCAGCCGCACGATCGTCGTCGGATTGGCCGTTGCGGCGCTGGGCCTGTTCATCTGCGGGATCTCGCCGGACGGCAACATTCCGATCGACGTGGTTGCGTTGATGTTGGTGGGAGCCGGCTGGGAATTCGTCTTCGTCAGCGGACAGGGGACCCTGTCGGTGGACATTCCAGCGGACATCCGCGGCAGCATGATCGGACTCTTCTTCGTGCTGGTGACGGCGACGACAGCATTGGGGGCGCTGCTGATCGGTCTGCTATTCGACCAGGTCGGCGTCAACGACGCACTCCTGATCGACGCCGTCGTAGTGGCGGCGGGGGCGGTTTTCGTGGCGCTGCGGCTATGGGCACATTCCAGGAGCCAGCCCTTGGCCAAGTAGCTGCGGCTCAGCTCCCGCTCAGCTCCGGCTCAGCCGCGGCGCTGCAGCAACCCGCGCAGGTAGCCGATCTGCCCTGTGTGCTGGGCGGTGTCGTCGACCACCGAGACGAGTCGAACGGCCGCCGTCACCGGTGGGTCCCAGCGCTCGTCCACTACCCGGTCGAAGTCTGCGTGATCCATCGCCGCCAGAACATCACGGGTCATGGCCTGAGTTGCCGCGTGGTAGCCCAGCAGTAGTTCCCGATCGGAGACCCCAAAGGCGGCAACCTCGGCAGCGACCTGCCCGAAGCCGATACTCGCCCGCGGGTACGGCAGGTTGAACCGATCAGCCCATCCCTGCGTTGACCAGACCTGATCCACGCGGCCTACTCCGGCCAGGTGGTCGTCCTGTACCCGGGTCAAGTGCCAGGTCAACCAGGCGATGGAGTTGGAGCCGGGATCGGGCTGCCAGAGCAAATCTGCCGGGCTGAGGTCTGCCAGCAGGTGAGGCAGTGCGTCGGCTGTTCGGGAGAAGCCGTCGGTCAGCAGCCCCCTGGCCAGTTCGAGGTCGTCCGCAGTCATGGCAGCTCCAGTCAGTCACCCGGCCGAGTGGATCCCTGACCGTCCGCATCAGCCTAGGGCCGGCCGCCGCGAGTCGCCAGGAGGTCGCCGCGAGTCGCCGGGAGGTCGCCGCGAGTCGCCGGGAGGTCGCCGCGAGTCGCCAGGAGGTCGCCGGCCAAGGATGATGGAATCGTGACCAACCGCCTCGCCGATTCCCTCTCCCCCTACCTGCTCTCGCACGCGTCCAACCCGGTGGACTGGTGGCCCTGGGGCCCCGCGGCATTCGAGGAGGCGCAACGCCGAGACGTGCCCGTGTTCCTGTCGGTGGGCTATGCCGCCTGCCACTGGTGCCATGTGATGGCCCATGAGAGCTTCGAGGACCCGGCGATTGCCGAACTGCTGAATGCCGGTTTCGTGGCGATAAAGGTCGACCGGGAGGAACGCCCGGATGTGGACGACACCTACATGGCGGCAACCACAGCGTTGACGGGTCGTGGTGGCTGGCCGATGTCCGTGTGGCTGGACTACGAGGCGCGGCCGTTCTACGCGGGAACCTACTTCCCGCCGACGCCGCGGGCCGGTATGCCCTCGTTTGGCGAGGTGCTCAGCGCGATCACCGATGCCTGGCGGCGGCGGAGAGATGAACTGACCGACGCTGCCGCACGCATTGCGGCGGCCCTCAATTCCCCGAGCCGCGACGTCAGCCACACCTGGGCGCCGCTCGCCACAGGTGGGTCGGTGGGCACCGGCTTCGAGGGAACTGCGCCGGACTGGTCCGAGTCGGCAGCGGCGGCCGTCGCGATGCTGAGTCGGGATTTCGATCACGCGCAGGGTGGCTTCGGGGCGGCCCCCAAGTTCCCGCCCTCGATGGTGCTTGAGTTCCTGCTCCGCCATCACGAGAACAACCGCGATGGAATCACCGACGGGGGCGCCCTGAACATGGTGACCCGCACCTGCGAGGCGATGGCGGGCGGCGGCATCTATGACCAGCTTGGCGGTGGGTTCGCTCGCTACAGCGTCGACGGTAACTGGCAGGTCCCGCACTTCGAGAAGATGCTGTCCGACAACGCCCTGTTGCTGGGCAGCTACACGCATCTGGCTCGGCTGACGGGGAGCAACTTTGCCAGCAGGGTGGCGCGCGAGACGGCCGACTTCATGCTGCGCGATCTGCGCACCCCCGAGGGTGGCTTCGCCTCCGCCCTGGACGCGGATTCAAAGCCGGCGGCCGCACCTGAGCGCCCCGCGGTGGAGGGGATCTTCTACGTCTGGACCAGGGCGCAGATTCTCGACGTGGTGGGGGTCGACGATGGCGAATGGGCGGCGGATCTGCTGGGGGTCACCGCTGCGGGCACGTTCGAGTTCGGCGCTTCCACATTGACGCTTCGTTCCGAACCGGACGATCCGCAGCGGTGGAGCCGGGTCCGGCGGCAGTTGCTGGAAGCGCGGGCAACGCGCCCGCTGCCTGCTCGTGACGACAAGGTGGTGGCTTCCTGGAACGGGCTGGCGATTGCCTCCCTGGCCACTGCTGGTGTCGTCTTCGACGAGCCGAGCTGGATTGAAGCGGCCCGAGAGGCCGCCGATCTGTTGCTCACCTGCCACAGGTCGGGTCGACGACTGTTGCGGGTGTCCCGAGCTGGGCAGGTCGGTTCGGCTCCCGGCATGCTTGAGGACTACGGGAACGTCATCAGCGCCTTGCTGGTCCTGCACGCCGCCACCGGGGAGACGAGCTGGCTGGC
>JAUPKM010000336.1 GCA_030837445.1 Actinomycetota bacterium | reverse complement strand
TCGGCGTCGGCGTGACGGTCGGTGGTGCGGTGTCGGTCGGCGTCGGCGTGACGGTCGGTGGTGCGGTGTCGGTCGGCGTCGGCGTGACGGTCGGTGGTGCGGTGTCGGTCGGCGTCGGCGCAGGAGACGTCAGCTCACTGGACGGAGTCGGGTCGGGCGTCCGGTCCTCCTGCTGGTTGCTCGCCGCGTCCCGAGTCGTACTGGCCGAGGTCGTAACCCCGCCGGCCGCCAAGGTGATCACAACGAAGGTCGCGACACATGTGACCAGTCCGACGAGCGGCCCCAGGAGGCGCAGGCGAGTCCTCTCGGACATGGACTCGCCTCCCCTCAGTCCCCGGCGATGCCGAGGAGCATGTCCTTGCAGTCCGAAGTATGCCGGATCGTCGGTACCCGGGGTTATGGGATCAGGGCCGGGCAGAGGCGCTCAGGCGGGCAGCGTCAGCCATGCTGTCAGCCGACGGGGCAGGAGTTGTTCCGGTACATGGTGTGGAGGGCATCGAGGTCGCCGGACCCGAACGCCATCGCCCCGCCCTGCGCGTGCATCACCTGGCCGGCATCCTCGACATGGCCCACGCCTAGGCCGTGCATGACCTCGTGAACGACCAGCCAGACGCGCCCGGCGCTGCCACGGCCGTACCAGTTGGTGATGACGCCACCGCGTGCGTTGGTGGTCCAGGCCGAGTGGATGCTGAACACGACACCGGCCTTGGCGATGCCCTGCGGGCCGCCGACCCCGGCGACGTTCGGGCCGCGCCCGGTCAGGTCGCCCCATGCGAAGGTGAGCATTGCTGTGGACGGTTCGGCGGCCTCTGTGAATGTCAGGCCGGTCTCGGCGGAGAGCATCGACAGCGAGGTGCGGACGTCGTCGATCATCGTGGTGCGGTCTGCGGCCTCGCCGGTTCGGTCGAAGAACCAGGTGACCTCCTGGCAGGGATGGTAGGTGGCACCACGCTGCCACAGGACGGTCCACCCAGCGGGCTGGGCCCACCCTGCAGGAGGCGTCCAGAAGACAGGCTTGCTGGTGATCGTGACGACCTTGCTGATGGTCGTCCGCGCGGCAATGGCCGTGATGGTGTAGGTGCCGGGGGCGTCGTAGTGGTGCGTGAAGCTGATGGCGCACCACTCCGGGTGGGCGATAGCCGTCTCCACCTTGCAGGTGCCGCGCTCCGTCTGCGTCTCGGTGCCGTCGCCGAAGCTGACTCGAGCCACGGTCTTGGCGTCAATGCCGGTGAAGGCGACCGTGTTCGTCTCCTCGGTCTGCTTGTCCTCGCGCAGCACGTCCGGAGTGGGGACGCTCGCCGTCACGGCGGTCCCCGCTGAGGGCTTGGGGGCTGCGGATGCGGCGGGAGCCAGCACTATCCACGACATCGCGGCAGTCGCCGCCGTCAGTGCGGCGATCCGGCCGATGGTTGCCAGTCTGGCGGTCACGGTTCGGTCCTCTCGACGTTCTCTGTACGACGAACGTAGGAGCGATCCGGCGAGGAGGGAATGGGCACAACTCCCCGGCCCCTGCGAGGAGGCCTAGCCGAGCAGTCGCAAAGGCGTCACCCGCGGCAGAAGCGCTCCTGGAGTGTTGTCCAGGTGAATTCCCCCACCTCCCCGTCGACGGTGAGGGGCGGATTGTCGCGCTGGAACTCCTTCACCGCGTTGACCGTGTACTTGCCAAACAGCCCGTCGCCGCCGTCACCGGGGTTGTAGCCGATGTCGCGGAGGACGACCTCCAGGTGCTGCACAGCGGCTCTGAGACCGACATCCTGAGTGAGGTCGGGCAGGTCCTCCGCGTTGCTGCCGCAGACGAACTCGGTGGCTGCTGCCAGCTGGGTCTGTGGGGAGGGCCAGGTGCTGTCAGGACACCGGTTGAGCCTGAGCCTCTCCCAGGTGTATTCCCCCACCTCGCCGTCGGCGTCGAGGGGCGGATTGTCGCGCTGGAACGACGCCACGGCCGTGGTCGTCTCCGCTCCGAACAGCCCGTCGACGTCACCGGGGTTGTAGCCGATGTCGCCGAGGACGACCTCTAGGTGCTGCACAGCCTCTTTGAGACTGCTGCCCTCCAGAAGGTCGGGCAGGTCCTCCGGGTTGCTCTCGCACAGGAACTCCGTGGCTGCTGCCAGTTGGGTCGGCAGCGACTCGTCGACGATCTCGAAGGCTGTTGCCGGGCTCGACACCTGGCTGCTTCGTCCAGTGGCCGTGTATCTCCCGGGCCCCGGTGCGCCAGTGATAGTCGAGCACTCCGTGAGCGACGAGTCGTCGTCCCAGGCGATCGAAGACTGATGGCGCTCACCGGGCTGGAGGAGGCGAGGATCTGTCTCGGTGGCCACGCACTCGGACAGCGGCCATTGTCCGGACACGTCCCCCTCAGTTGAGAGTCGGCTCACCACCACGGCGTTGTTCGAGGGCAAGGGGTTGAAGAGGCAGGGAACGCTGCCCGTGTTGACCACGGACAACGTGAACTGGGGCACGACCCCGATGTCGTATGTGCGGGACGTCGCTGCGACTTCCACCGTGAGGCTCGCGTCCGAGCACGCGACCGGGTTCCCTCCTGTCTGGGGAGCAGACGGGGTAACGGATGAGGAGGCGGAATCGGTTCGACTGTCCTCCACACTCTTCTCGCCCGTGTCGGGCGGGCTGCTCGTGGCTGACCCCGCCGATCTGAGGAGGATGATGGCGACGGGCACCAGGATGAAGACGAGCAGCCCGACCAGCGTGACGAGCGCGATGGCAGTACGCCGACTGGCTGCGCGCGGTTGGGCGTGAGGGACTGCAGGCGGATGCTCGACGGTACTGATCGCGTCGTCAGGGATGGTTGCGCCAACCGGGCGCCCAGGATCGACGCGAGCCCCGCATTGGACGCAGTGGGCCCTGCCAGGGACGAGTGGACCCCCGCATTGCGTGCAGAACGACATGCCTGCTCCCCCATTCCTCCGGCATTTGTAGCAGGAGGCGACCTCCCGCGTCCCATCAACGGTGGTCCCTGTCGTGCGAAGCACTCCGCACGAGGGGCCGCACTCAGAAGAGTGCGGCGGGTCGGAGTTCTGGTGGCTCTACCTGTTCACGACCACCGTGACCTTCGTAGTGCTGCTTCCCGGATATGCCCTGATGCTGGCCGGAGCGGCCCCGTCGTCCGACGCGGACAGCCCAGGGGCACTGTTCGAGATGGGCGTGGGGCGGATCCTCATTCGAGGGAGCGCCTCGTTGGCCCCTATGTCCCCTCCTGGCGGTCGGCTGCCGCCGCCTCCAAGACCGCGTAGCGCGACGCGAAGAGCTCCGAGCGCAATGCGTCGAGAGCCCAAAACGGTCGAAAGACTGGCTCCTGAGCCGCTGAGGGCGAACAATGTGGTTGAAGCACGCCAGTCGGGCGCCGTCATGCAGGAGGAACCGTGGGCTTCGGAGAAGCAGTCACGTCTGGTATCAACAACATCACGAACTTCGAGGGCCGTGCGAGTCGCCCGGAGTTCTGGTGGTTCGTCCTTGCCGTCTGGGTCATCGAAGTGGTCCTGCTGGGACTGATCAACGCTGTCTTCGACGGCTTCTTCGGCAACCTGCTGTCGTTCGTCGTCTGGGCCGTGGGATTCGTCGCCATCGTCTCAGTGGCCGTCCGCAGACTGCATGACGTGGGCCAGACGACGTGGCTCGCCATCCTGTGGTTCATTCCCTGCGTGTTCCTGGTTCCGCTCTTCTACTCGGTCCAGCCGTCAAGCCCGGGAGCGAACGCCTACGGACCTCCGCCATCGTGATTGAGCGGTACATGATCAGCCCGACGTGACGGGTAGGACCTGACCGTCCCTCGGGAGTTGGCGACGAGCGACGCCTGGCCGCCTTCCCCGGGCGTGCGCCCGAATTGCGGTAGCGACTACATCTGCTTGGGGTTGCTGTTCTTGGCAATGATCGAGGTGTTCTCGGCAATGCGGAAGATCACGACGATGAACTCCAGAAGGACGCGGTAGATCACGACGTAGATCAGGAATGCCACGGCCGCCACGACGAGGGCAAGCAGGATGTAGACCCCGCCACGCGACGCGATCGCGACCAGGAGGGTGAGTGCGGCCAGCGCGGCCAGCGCCATGATTATTCCGTAGAGCACCTTGATGAAACGCAGAGTGACGAACGAGCTGAAAGAGAAGTCGAAGAGCGAGTTGAAGAAGTTCTTGCCCTGCATCAGGCTGTCATTGTTGTTCATGGGGCCCCCTCATGGCGGTTGGTTGGCATGAGGCTAGCGCCCAGTAGTACCACCTCCTAGTGCGACACGTGCTTCACGAAGCGTCGGATTCCTGCTCACGAGCCTGCGTAGGAATGCTCCTCGGCCCTGCTGTGGCGAGCGAGCACGTTGCTCTGTCCAGGCACATTGGTCACGCGTGTCATGGTCGGACGCCAAGTGCGGTTGAAGCGTTCGAGGCCTTGCCGTTGCACCGGGTTCGGCGGCGGCGCGTCCCTATCCTTGTGCCACTGCGGCGATGGCGATGATCAACAGGATGACCGCGATAAAGGCAATGAGGCCGACAGCCACCCACGCGCAGACGATGCCGGCCGTGATCTGAGAACGGCCGGTTAAGGTCCCTGCAGATGCGTCGATCTCGCGACCGGCGCTGGGCGAAAGCGCAAGGGCGACGATGGCTGGGATGAGGCCGATGCCGTAGAAGAAGGTCAGGCACAGCCCGACGATCCCCAGGACCATTACCGCGATCGCCTTGCCACTCGTACGAGGGGGGCCGTAGCCCGCTGGGTATTGGTGTGCTGGCGTTCCGGGAGGCGTCGGGAAACTCACGTGGGCCCCTATCGTCGGCGGTCAGGCTAGGAGGTTATCGCTGACGCGGGTCACGTTGCTATCCTTCTGACGCACCCCAGTTCCACCGGGTTCTATTCGCGTTCGACGAAAGAGCGCTACATACCGGAATCGTCAGCAGTACGGAGCGTCCTGGTGACCCATCGCCTTGGTGGACGTCATCCAGGCGTCGAGTGCACAGCCTGCGTTGGTGATGCCCACGCGCACATCCACAGCGGCCCAGACCAAGCAGGCGGGTCGGCGTCCTTCACAGGGCAGGTAGTGATCATCATGGCTACGTTCCCCGCGGCAGAGCCGACCCAGCACCTGCTTGGCTTCGCCCATTTCAGCTGCGTCTGCTCTCTTGCTCAACGCGGATACGGCGGGCGCACCTTAGAAGCCGATAGCGGTAACCAGTATGGGTGACGTCCCCGGTGGTCGTGGGTTATGGGCCTTGAGCATGGCGTTGTCCACGACGTAGAAGGCCATCGTGGGTCAGTGAGAAGGCTCCAATCAACCCACGAGAGAACTTTGCACGAGGGCCATGGACCAGTCAGCCCTGTGGGAGTTGCGTGAAGCGCGGAGGGCGCCGGCGTGGATGAACGGATCCGGATCGCCGCGCAGATCCTGTATCAGGCGTTGATCGACGCGGAGGCTTAGGGCGTGATTGGCATCGGGTTCGGGCAACGCGCCGAGGACCGTACGGCGGTCCGCAACGGGTCGAGGCAGCGGTTGCTGTCGACGACGGCCGGGGATCTGAAGCTGCGGATCCCGAAACTGCGGATCCCGAAGCTGCGGTCGGGGTCGTTCTTCCCGTCGCTGCTGGAGCGCCGGTGCCGGATCGGCCAGGCGCTGTTCGCGGTGATCAGGGAGGCTTACCTGCACGGGGTGAGCACCAGGAGGGTCGATGACCTGGTCAAGGCCCTGGGCGCGGACACGGGGTTCTTCAAGTCGGGGGTGTCCCGGATCTGCAAGGACCTCGACTTGGAGGTCGGCGCGTTCCGCGACCGCAGCCTGGCGGAGACCGCGTATCCGCGCGTGTTCCTCGACGCGACCTATTGCGAGGTCCGCGTCAATCACTGCGTCGTCTCGCAAGCCATCGTCGTGGCGATCGGCGTGACCGCCGACGGACGGCGGGAAGTGCTGGGGATGGATGTCGGTGACAGCGAGGACAAGTCGTTCTTACCCGTGTTCCTACGCGGCCTGAAGGCCTGCAGGCTGACCGGCGTGCAGCTGATATGTAGTTCCGTTTGTCAAGCGCGCATCGCGAAGCGGCCCCGTCGTGGATCGGCGGGGCCGCTTCGTGTTTCTGTCTGCGGCCCGGTTGGGCGGGCGTGTCTTGCGACGCGCGGTCAGGCTGATATGCGCGGGTTGGTTACCGCATGACGGGCTGTCCGGCTGGAGCGGAACGCGGGTCTAGGGATCGAGCGTGGCCATTGCTGGCGGCTCTTAGCTGTCATCGCGTGTTGTTCCTGGCGCTGCAGCCCTCACCGGGCGGACGGAGTCGGTGGGGCGCGTCAGTCCATGACGCCCAGGGTCCAGCACCAGCCGGCGAGTTCGCGGGCGATGGCCACGTTCGCGACGGTGGTCCGCTTGCCACGCGCGTCGAACCGCTGCCAGCGGGCGTGCAGGCGGCGGTTGCCGTCTTGGCCGCGCAGTCGCGCTTCGACGGGCGCGAGGCCCCAACGTCGGTGCATCTCGGCGCCGGGAACGTAGCGCGGCCGGTGATGCTAGGCCGCCTCGACCAGCAGCCGGCGCACGTGCGTGTTCCCGGTCTCGGTGATCGACCCTTGCGACCGGGACTGCCCGGACGAGGACTCACTGGGAGTCAACCCGACGTAGGCGCCGATCGTGGACCCAGTGAACCGATCCCAGTCACCGATCTCCACGGCCAGGCCCAACCCGCTCAGCGTGGAGACCCCGCGCAGGCATCCCAGCCGGCGCACGATGGGAGTGGACTGACTGTCCGCGGCCATCGCGTCGCTCGCAGCATCGAGTCGGCCCCGGCGAGCGACCGTCATCGCCACGGCCTCGTAGGCCGACTCATACGCCAACTGCCGGGCAGGCTCGTCGAACCTCTGCCGGCGCAGCCACGCGTCATGCTTGCCCGTCCGCGCCTGCCCACCGGACCAGACGATGCCCTGACGAAGCGGCAGTTTGCTCAACCGGTGACGGGCGCTCATCAGATCCGAACGCCAGTCCTCCCGCGCCCGGAACAGATCGCGGGCGGACTCAGCCTGGACGCTGGGCACGTTCACGGCGGTGAGCTCGTCCAACTTGAGCAGCCGCGCCAGCAGCATCGCGTCCCGCGCATCGGTCTTCACCCGATCACCCGGCGCCCGGGTGATCCTGCTCGGCGCTGCGACCACGCACCGCACCGACCTGTCCGTCAGGAACCGCGCCAGCCCGAACCCCGTCAGGCCCGCCTCATACGCCACCGCCACCGGACCGTCCAGGCCCTGAAGCCACGACCAGATCTCCTCATGATCGGGCGTCAACCGCGCCCGGGCCACCTCACCGGTGACCGTATCGATCCCGCACGCCACGACCGAAAGCGCGTGCACATCCAGCGCGACGAAACTACGCTCGTACATCACTGAGGCCTCCCCACGACTGTGGCACTGCCAGCGGTCCATCCACCGGCAACCCACGATCATTCGCGGGCGAGGCCTCAGCCGTCAGGTCATACCGTCTAGTCAGCTCCGACGCCCCTAGTGGTCTCAAGCAAGCAATAGCAGCAGTTCTTATCGGCTCCGCGTCGCAGCGTTGCCGGGTTCATTTCATGCGCAGCGTCCTCGCGGTCGTGCCGAAGGGCAACGCGGAAATGGTCGCGGCGGCGATCCGCACGATCTTCGCCCAGCCGGACGCCGAGCACCTCGAGGAGCAGTTTGACGTCATCGCCGGGATGCTGGGCCGGCAGCTGTCGAAGGTCGAGGTGATGCTCCGCGAGGCCAAGGACGACCACCTGGCTTTCACCGGTTTCCCGCAGAACCACTGGCGTCAGATCTTGTCCACGAACCCGCTCGAGCGGGTGAACAAGGAGATCAAGCGCCGCACCGACGTCGTCGGCGTCTTCCCGAACCCGGAGGCCCTGCGGCGGCTGGCGGGAGCTGTTCTGGTCGAGCAGCACAACGAGTGGGCAGCCGCCGACCTCCGCTACTTCTCCGAGCGATCCATGACCCTCGACACGACCAGCAGCACCGAGAACGAGGGGAGGTGACAACACCAGAACTCATGTCGGCATGATCAGAACACTGACGTGAGTGTGACGAGCGCATAGTCACCCTTCAGCGGGACGTCACCGAGGCTCTCCGTGGGTCGGAGATTGTTCTTGACGGCGAAGGTCGAAGAGGGTTGGATCAGGCTACGCGAAGCGCATTGCCCACTGAGAGGAAACTGAGCCAATGAATCGCAAGACTCTCGCCGCAGTTGCCGCCCTGGTCTTCTCTTCATCGCTTGTGTTGGTCGCGGCTCCGGCACAAGCCATGATTGCCCATCCTGGTGGCGGCGGTGCTGCGTCAGGTTGTACGTGCGGGTATAAGCGGTAAGTACGAACTCAGTCGCGGCGTCGGGCGTCTTCCGCTCGGTCCGTTGAGTTGTGCGGTTGTACACCCTGAGTTGCCGATGTGGGCATGGTCCGTTCCAACGTCGTAGGCGGCTTCCCGATTCCGGAAGCCCTGCTGCCCTCGCGGGCGCCGTCCTGGTCGAGTAGCACGAAGAAAGTGCGACCGCCGACCGCCGCTACTTCACCGATCGATGAATGACCTTGGTGACCACCGCGACGACCCAGGCGGTACGGCAGGTGACGACACCGGAGCTCATGTCGGCATGATCAGAACACTGACCTGAGCGCGACGAGCGAACAGACACCACTCAGAGGGAAGCCACCGCCGGTATGTCAGGGCCGACTGAAGACTGACCCCATGACGACCCCGGCTGCGGGGTCAGTACTAAGGGATCCCTGACACGGTACTGCTCACTCGCCGAGTGCGGCTGCTCTCCGGGGGTGTTCCACGCCGGACTGCGCGACACCCGATTCGCTGGCAGGCCTTGGGATGCCAACTCAGACGAGGCATGCGCCTCGCCCGGCGAGGGGCGTACTGCCTGTGCACGAGGTGTCCACTGCAAAATCGCATTAGTTCCCTGCTTGACACGGAGAACTGCCAGCGCGACTCGGACGGTTTGCCGGTGAGGACGTCCTCGGGGTCGAGAGCGCGTCCTTGGGGACGAGACATCCTGCGATTACGCAGTTGCGTGCCACCACGTGTTAGCGGTGCGCAACTTCAACGATGCACCGTTGGAATGGACTCGACCTACATGTGTCCCTCGACGCGACCTACAAGCACCGGATTACCCTCTGCTTCAGGACGGTCTGACTATCGCTCCCTTACGGCACAGAAACCGTGATGAAGCTGGGGCAGTCCCTAGTTGTCCCCCGATGGGTCCCCTGGCGTGGTGGTGTCCGTAATAGCCAGGAAGTGTTCTCAAACGTCACGCTCCGATGATCAGACTGCGAAGCAAGCTAGTGGCTGCCAGCGCCGCTCAATGCGGACGCGCGCATCTCGCTCCCGTTGCCAGATCCCATCGGCGGCCTTCGAGCGCTGTGATGACCGCACCCCACGCCCCTGAATCGAAAGCGCCCCCTGGTATCAGGATGCACGGATCCGCGAGAATTCTCCCAAGAGCACCGCCCCTTCGGCCCATTCCCAGCGGAAACCCGACGCCATCGTCCACAAGCATCACCAGTCACCAACTCGAGGACCAGACATGACCGATGCGAGCACCAACACACATCCGGACCGCAGGTCAGGTGCACCTCACGCATCGGACGGACGAGGGTAGGCTGACAGGGATCGATCGGAGGGGGAACTATGCGATGCACGGCCGGCCATGACAACGATGCGGGCACGAACTTCTGCCTCGTGTGTGGACTTGCCCTAGGCACCGCGCCACCGCCCGCACCGCCTGTCACCCCGTCATACCCTCCTCCTGGAGCGCCGGCCTCGGTGACCTATCCAGCGCCCGCGTGGACTCCCTACGGGGAAGCCGGCAGACCGCCACAGAACGGCATGGGAGTCGCGAGCCTGGTCCTTGGCATCGTGGGTCTGATTCTGTGCGGGATTCTTGGTCCCCTCGCGATCGTGTTCGGTGCCATGGGGAGGTCGCGCGCCACACAGGGGCTGGCTACGAACAAGGGAGTGGCCACAGCCGGATTCGTCCTCGGCATCGTGACCACCGTGCTGTGGCTCCTCGCCATCCTTGTGAACGTCTCGTAGGCCCTGACGATCGACCATGGACATCGTCACCTGTGCGTTAGGGCACGCGAACAGCGCCGACGACTACTTCTGCACCACCTGCGGACTGGCCATCGGCGACGAACACCCTGGTCCTCAGCCAGTCGTCGGCGCTGCTGATCCGCCGCGGACGAGTCGGCAATGGCTGGTCCCCGTCATTGCGCTGGGTGTTCTGGTGCTGGTGGGACTGGCATTCGTGGGATATCAGGCCACACGTCAGAAGGTGGCCACCCTCCGCGTGACAATGAGTCTGTTCAATGGCTTTGATCCGTGCTCCGTCGGACTTGGCTACATCGACATCCCCGGTGCGACAGTGGTGGTTGAGGCCGATGGAGACATAGTCGGGTCCGGGAACCTCAGCAGGTACGGCGACGAGATGGGTGGGGCGTGCGTGTTCACCGCTCTGATTCCGAACATCCCGAGCGACAAGAGCATCTACACCCTCGCGCTCGGCCGTTCGTCCCGCGGGACGCTCACGAGCACTCAATCGGAACTGAGCGCCGCAAACTGGGAGTGGGGCATTACTCTCGGGGACTGAGGGGTCGGCTCGGGGGGGGGTTGGATGAAGTGCAGCTACTGCTTGACCGAGGTGCATCCTGAGCGGGCGCCCCGATGCTGGCACTGTGGTTCGCTGCATCATCGGGACTGCTGGTACGCAAATGGAGGCTGTTCGCAATTCGCCTGCTTGGCGGGACCAAAGGAGTACGTGTGAATCCGCGCCTGCGTCGGCTTGAGAGCGATTACGCGGAACTTCGAGCGAGGTTCGATGGGGATCCGAACATCACGATCACGCCCGTGGGCACCCATCCGCCTGAGCGGTATCAGATCATCTACCGCGTGCCGTCCCTACGCCTGGATCACGCGAACCAGGTCCAACGCACGCAACAGACGACTGTCACCCTGACGCTCCCCATGGCCTACCCGCGCGAGAAGCCGCACGCCGAGACCCTCGATCCGATATTCCATCCAAACTTCGGTGCGTACGTGTGCATCGCTGACTTCTGGGCGCCGGGGCAGTCGCTCGGCGACGTCGTGGTCAGCATCGGCGACATGCTCCAGTACCGCAAGTACAACATCCGCAGCCCACTCAACGCAGTGGCGGCAGAGTGGGCGAACACCCACGCCCTCGACCTCCCACTCGGCCAGATCGAGGTGGGCGGCATGAGTGCACCGATATCCGTTGCGGTTCGGCGCAGCAATGACTGATCCAACGAGCGAGTTCCTCCGGGGGAGTCCATGAGCGAGCCGAACGAGCAGCAGCCTTCCACACCGGATCGCATCGTGATCTCGAGTGCAGACCTGACCACGCCCGAGGTTGACGAGCGGGTTCAGGCGATGGCCCAGGCGCAGCAAGTCGCCCTCGTGCGTGATGTCGGTGCGCCGACTACCTCGACTGGCGGGTCGGGCAGGGCGATTCTGACGTTGACCCTAGGCGGTGCGGTAGGCGGCCTGCTCGCCTTTGCGCTGCTCCGAGTGCTGCTCGATGGTCTGAACCTCTTCTCGGACAATGCATTCGGCAACAACCTGTCCTTCACCTTCGTCCTGGCAGTGTGCATAGGCGCGGCAGTCGCCCTCGCAGAGGCTGTCACGAGTCGAAGCTGGGCGAAGGTGGGAAAGGTGGCGGCGATCGCACTTCCCGCGGCCGTTGGGGCGGCCCTCGTCATGGGCCTGATTGCGCATGTCGTCTACTCGAGCGGCACCGACTGGGCGTTCAACACGGCCTACGACCAGTACCTGCAGGGAAACCTAACCGAGCAGCAGGTAGAGGACTACATCACACTCCGCCTGCACCCCATCCGTGGCGCCGCTTGGATGCTGGTGGGCATCAGTGCCGGAATTGCGGCCGGCGCTGCATCGCGCTC
This sequence comes from Actinomycetota bacterium, assembly GCA_030837445.1. Lineage (GTDB taxonomy): Bacteria > Actinomycetota > Actinomycetes > S36-B12 > UBA10799 > JACJWR01. The sequence continues at coordinate 16,674 of JAUPKM010000336.1, read as the reverse complement.
GTGGAAGCGGCTGGGTCTGGCAGTTCTGGGCGGGGCGGTTGGAGGCTTCCTCGGCGGATTCATCTTCGACTTCATCCCCACTGGGAGCACACAGGCGGAAGCCGATCGTGCGGAGTTCCTGGCGCAGCTGATCGGGATCGTCCTGCTCGGCACCCTCATCGGCCTGTCGACGGGCATCGTCGAGCAGGCTGGCAAGAGCAGGTGGATCGAGATCGTGTCCGGGGGCCTGGCTGGTAAGCAGTTCATCCTCTACAAGCCTTCCATCACGCTGGGGTCGTCTCCAGGCGCTGACATCACCCTCATCAAGGACAGCCTCATCCCCCCCGTAGCCGCCGTCATGCGCGTGAAGGGCGCGGCATGCCAGCTGGATGCCGCTGAAGCGACGTATCCCATCGTCGTGAACGGCACCCGCAGCCCCAGCTCGATGCTCACAGACGGTGACATCGTGACCTTCGGTGGAACCCAGTTGCGCTTCCGGGAGAAGTCATCCCAGGGAAAGGTGCCCGGTGCGCTCCGGAGTTGAGACGTGATTGTTGCAGCGGTGCTGGGGGTGGCGCTGGTTGTGGCCCCTTCACCGGACGTGGCCTTTCGCGCGATGGACAGTTGCTTCGTCGTGCGGGCCGGCGACGCACTGGGCACAGGTTTCGTCGTCGAGGGCGGTCTCATCGTGACGGCTGCGCATGTCGTCGGTGATGCCGACCGAGTACTTCTCGAATCCGGTGCACGGCCCGCTGAGACGCAGCGCGCCTCGGTCGTCTATACGAACGCCCTTCACGATGTGGCTGTCATCAGATCCGACGCGCCGGTCACCTGGCAGCCACTCGAACTCGAGACAGTGCTCCCTGTGGCAGGTGCTGAGGTCTTCGCTGTGGGGAGTCCAATCGGTCAGCTGATCGCGTCGAGAGGAAATGTCGTCGGCGTGACCGCGTACGGTATCGAGGCGACGACACCGGTCGATCCCGGTAGCTCGGGCGGACCGCTCATCGACGACCAGGGGCGCGTCATCGGGGTCGTGATCGCCCAGACGGAGTTCAGCGACAACGCCATCGCGGCGCCAGTGACCCTCATCAGAGAGGCGCTGGAGGCTGCCGAGGATGTCACCGATACGACGGGCCATGCGGCCGAGGAGTCGAGTTCGACGGTTGAACCGTGGGTCGCGGGCGTCGCGATCGCGGCCCTGATCGCGGCCCTGGTGGCCCTTGTCCTCTCGGTGTGGGCCGTAGTGACGTCGCACCGCCGAGTCCGCAATCGAATTGTCGTCACGCTGGATAAGGAGTAGGCAGTGGGAGAAATCAGTGTTGTCGTCACCGATGCCACCGGAGCGCGTCGCAATGACGTATCGGTGCCCGATGATGCACCGTCGGCGCGCATTATCGCCAAACTGGTGGAGGTGCTCAAGCTGCCACTGGTGGCTCCCGATGGGCAGCCGATGTCGTACAGGTTTCATCATGTCCAGTCGGCGCGGCAGTTGCGGGATGACCAGTCGCTCAGTGCGTCGGGCGTCGCGTCAGGGGACACTCTCCGACTCGTTCCAGAGATCACTGCAGGATAGTCGTGCTTGAGCTTCGAGAGAGTCGATACGACCGCCAGGAGAGAATCTGGTGGTGGGATCAGTCCAAGTTGTCGTCCTCTCGTGTGCTTGTTGTCGGCGCTGGTGCGCTTGGCAATGAAATGGTCAAGAACCTGTGCTTGGTCGGAGTAGGCCAGATCGACGTTGTCGACATGGACCTCATCGAGCATTCGAACCTTGCGCGCTGTGCCCTCTTCCGTGAAGAGGATGAGGGGCAGCCCAAGTCGCATGCGCTCGTTGGCCGCGCCGCCTCGATCAACCCTGAAGTCACCCTGCGGGCGTTCGCATGTCGTGTGCAGGAACTCGGTTCCGGATGGCTGCGCCAGTACGACCTGGTCATTGCCGGTCTGGACAGTCGAGAGGCGCGCCTGTGGGTCAATGCGGCGTGCCGGCGCCTGGGAAAGTACTGGATCGACGGTGCCATCGAGGGACTCCAGGGGCTCGTGCGCGTGTTCGGCCCCGGGGGCGCCTGCTACGAATGCACGCTCGGTGAGGTGGATCTCGCCGCCCTGAGTCATCGTCGGTCATGCGCGATCCTGTCCCCGGCGGAGATCGCCTCCGGGCACACCCCCACCAACGCCACCACGGCTTCAGTGGTGGCCGGCATCGAGGTGCAGGAGGCGATCAAGCTTCTCGTGGACCGCCCCGATCTCCTCGCGCTCCAGGGCAGGGTATGGCGACTCGAGGGCGAATCCATGATGACGACGCTGATCGAGTACATCGAGGATCCGATGTGCATGGCGCATGATCGCGTCACCGAGTGGGCTGATCCACCAGAGGCCATCGAGTCGCTTGCACAGGCGTGCAGCGCCCTGCGCACGAAGTCGGGAGGACCTGTCGAGGCCGTCTACTTCACGGATGACGTGCTCACGATCGAGCCATGCGCGCTCTGCGGCCGGGGCGAGTCGCTGGTGGGCCTGCGCTCGGTCATGCCCGATGGGGCCGCCCGGTGTGCCAATTGCGGTGCGGATCGGCCTGTCGACAGCCGATCGTCGCTGGGTCTGGACGACCCCCTGGCCGTCGCACCGTGGGCCGAGTGGCACTGGCCTCGATCGGAGCTCGTGGGCCTGCGCATGTCCACTGGAATCGTGCACATGGTGCTGGAGGGGGAGGCATGACCCCCAGCGGCGACCTGACCATCCATCTGTCAGACGACACCAGAGTCGCAATCGAACGGCATTGCTTCAGTCGGCTGGACGTCGAGGTCGGCGGCTTCCTTCTGGGCACACTCGACGGTGCGGGAGTGCACGTCGACGCAGCCAAGGCTGCCCTCACGGCGGAGTCGAATCAGTCGCATCTCACGTTCACCCATGAGGCCTGGGCTGAGATTCTGGAGGTGATCGACGTTGACTACCCCGGCCTGTCAATCGTCGGGTGGTATCACTCCCACCCCGGGTTCGGTTGCTTCCTGTCTGACTACGACATCTTCATTCAGGAGAACTTCTTCAGCGCCAAGGGCCAGCATGCGCTGGTCATCGATCCGCTGGCCGGAACATGGGCCACGTTCGTCGCGCACGACGGACGGGCACTCGAAGTCGGGTCGGGTGCGACCCGCACTGAGGCTGCCGGCATGGCTGGTGTCGACAAGGCGACTGTCCTGGATCGTGCGACGCGCGATGGGCGCCAGCGACGCGTGTGGCCACCCGTGGCTGCATCCGTCGTCGTGACCGGTGTGCTCGTGGGTGGACTGGCGTGGTTCCTTGGCTCCGTGCAGGGTCAGGATTCGGGCCAGACCAGCGCGAATGCCGCATTGGCCAGCGCGCAGGGTGAAGTGGACGACCTGCGGGCGCAGTTGCTGGCCGCGCAGGCATCTCGAGATGCGCTGGCGAGTCGGCCGGTGGAGCAGCCCACACCGGTGTCGAGCGCGCCCGCGCCATCGGAGCCGGTCGCCGCGGAGCTTGCTGTAGGCGAGGCCGCAGCCTTCACGATCGAGTACACCGTGAGTCCTGGTGACAGTCTCTGGTCGATTGCTCAACGCTTCCTCGGAAGCGGAGACCAGTATCGACGGATTCTGCGGGCCAACCCCGAGGTGAGGGCCAGTGGGTTGGATCCGGGCCAGATCGTGGTGGTACCCGTTCGGGGGACCCTGACGTCAATGAGATGAGGACGGGCAATGGCGGGCTTCTGCGGGATGTGCGGTCGACCGAGGAATGAGGCGGCGCAGTTCTGTGCCGGATGCGGCACCTCCTTTCCTGACGTGGTTCGCACGTGTCCGACGTGTGGCCAGGGGTGGCCCCAGCCGGCGCGTGCCGAGGTGACTCCGACGGCGCGTGCCGAGGTGACTCCGACGGCGGTGGCTCCGCCACCCCTTGCGTTGGTCAACCCGCAGGCTCCACTTCGTGGGGCGTACTCGTGGTCGCACGGAGCGGCATACTTCGATGGGTCGGGCTGGTTCGCAGCACGGCAGCTGTCGGATGGCTCGTGGATACCCGATCCGACGAGACCACTGGAGGCATTCGATACACGGTCACCTGGAGTGGTGCTACTGCGTGCGGAGACTCTCGAGTCAGCCGAGCTGCCCGACGTTCCTCGCGGCCCGCTTCTCGGTCCGGACTACCTGCCGGGCCGTGACTGCGGCAATTGCGGATTCGAGGTCGCTCCCGGCACCGGTCCGTGTCCGAACTGCGGGACGATGAACACCGGTCCGGTCTTCCTGCCGGGGGGGGTAGGCGCCGTGGACCACTGGGAGACGTGATGCAGCCTCTGCGGACCGGGGACCCGGAGCGACTCGGCCGGTGGATGCTCGTCGGGCGGATTGACCGGGGTGCAGGAGTCGTCGCGTACGAGGCAACGTCAGGTGGGCGGCGAGCCGTACTGGAGGTCTTCGAACTAGGGAGAGATCCCGACCTTGCAGCCGAGCAGTTGAGAGGGATCCTTCCTCGGCTGGCCGAACTGGACGAAGGAGTGGCCGCGGTCCTCGACGCCGGGGTCGAAGGCCGCACGGGCTGGATCGCCACTCTGCAGCCGGACATCCCGACGATCGGTGCATCAGTCCTCGCCTCCGGTCCGTTGTCGAGGGAGGCGTGGGATCAACTGGCCAACTCGCTGCTCGCGGTGCTGGAACGCGTGCACAACGCAGGCCTCGTCCATGGGCGCATCACTCCTGACTCCGTCGTTCTGAGCCAGGGTTCCGCTGTCGTCGTTGACCTCGGACTCACCCAAGCGGTCGATGCAGCAGGTGCACCCGGTGCACTCCCGGCGCGAGTCGCCTGGATGACTCCCGAGCAGATTGCCGGGGAGCGCCCGGTTGCTGCGTCCGACGTGTTCGCGGCCGGTTCCCTTCTCGCTCTCGCTGCGACTGGCCGCCGACCGTGGGGGCCGCCGACAGCACCAATGTCGCAACTGGTGACTCGCATTGCACGAGGTGAGTGCGACCTTGACGGTGCATCCACCGCCCAGAGTGCCCTGATCGGAGCACTCCTCAGGCCGGATCCTGACAGCCGCCCGACGGCCGCGGAGGCGCTGTCCCTGTGCCCGGTCGCACCGGTCCTTGCGGTATCCCGTCCCGAAGCGGGCGGCCCACTGGCGGACCCGGATCCGGTGACCCAGCTCGATGTCGCGCCGCGTGCAGCCGTCTCGTTGGCTAGTTCCGGATCGGTGCCTGCGACCCCACCGACGGGCGCTACGAGCGAGCCAGACCTCACGCGCGCCGCGACCCGCCGTCGGAGCCTGGTGATCGCCGCGGTGCTGGCACTCGTGCTCGTTGGTGCAGCCGCGGTAGCCGTCGGAGTGTCGCGTCAGCAGGCTGCGCCGTCGCAGAATGCGTCGCGCGAATCCTCTGCTGCCCCGGCCAGGCCGAGCCCGTCTGCTGCCCCGGCCACGCCGAGCCCGTCCGCCACGACGGGTGAAGCCGCGCCCTCGGCTTCAACAGTTCCGATCGCGCCGCCGTCGTACACCACCCGAGTGAACTACTCCAACCGAAACATCCCTGACGCGTTGTTCCCAGGAACCCTTGGTTGGTCGTTTGACGTCTGCCTGAGTGACCTCGGCACGGCCCGCCCCGGCATCAAGAGGGCGATCGCGATGTACAAGGCGGAGGATCGCCGGTGGAGACGTCAGAACGCGCAGGCGAGTGCTGCGAGGGGTGGCCGATGCGGCCAGGACAGGGTGAACGTGACGATCGACTCGACGGCGATTCCGCCGACCCGGCCCGCCCCGGTTGGATCGTGGAACCCGTGTGCGAAGTACCGGGTGGTGATACCCGAGACGTCGAGGTTCGCGAAGACATCCATCGACTTCTGCGTTCAGACGAGATTGGACAAGGCGTAGGGCACGATCGTCGCCTCACCGGTGTGATCGACGGGACTCCGAGGCGCCCTTACGGCCTGCGCTGACGCTGTCAGCCGACTTGCTGGGTCGGCTTCCCAGGATCCGGTGCGACAGGGGTGGGTGTGGGCGTGGGTGTGGGAGCGCTGGGTGTGGTGATGGCGCGTGATTGAGCAGGCGCTCCCTGGCCTTTGCTGTTGTATGCCCACACGGAGAAGACGTACGTCGTCCCGTCCGCCAGGCCGGTGATGCGGCACGTCAACTTGCTCGTCTTGCAGCTGCCTCCCTCAGGTGAGGACTTGACCACGTACCGGGTCACCTTGAGCCCGCCGGTCGACGTGGGTGGAAGCCATCTGATCGTCGCGCTTCCCCGCGCCCCGCTGGCCTTGACCGCCCGAGGCCTGCCTGGTCCAGCGAGTGGCCGTGCCACGGCGGACGGTGACGAGGCCGGACCCGTGCCCACCACGTTCACTGCGACCACCGTGAAGGTGTACTCCTGTCCATTGGTCAAGCCAGTGATGGAGCACTCGAGAGTCCCCGGTGAGAAGCAGTTGGCACCACCGGGGCTGGACGTGGCCACGTACTTGATGATCGGGGTTCCCCCGGTCGATGCGGGCCCGAGCCAGGTGACGGTGGCGGATCCACGGTCACCGGTGAAGGCGACGACGCCCGAAGGCGCACCGGGCAATCCGCGGGGCGTCACGGGACTCGAGCGGACCGGAGCGCTTGAACCGAATCTCGTCGCTGCCGAGATGACGAAGGTGTAGGAGGTCCCGTTCGCGAGTCCCGTGAAACTGCACGACTGGGCTCCGGTATCGCACGCGAGACCCGCCGGCTCGCTCGTGACCCGGTAGGTGAACGGCCCGACTGACAGGGCGGCGTTTGCCGGAGGCGACCACGAAACGACAGCGCTCCCATCGCTGGCGCTGGCCTGCACCGCGGTGGGCGGCGTCGGGATGGAGCAGCAGGGCTTCCACGGCCCGGCGCTCCAGACGGTCGAGCTGCCGTAGTAGCTGTTGTACGCCGTGATCTCGATCCAGTGGTCCACGCCGTTCACCAGGCCGGTGAGGCTGCAGCTCGTGGTGGGCGTCTGGCAGTACGCGACTGTTCCTGAGTAGCCCGCCTTCGTGGCCCTGACGTAGTAGCTGGAGATCGTCAACGGGGTTCCGGAATAGCCGGTTCCTGGATTGGCCGGACTCCACGAAATGGTCAGTTGCCCGTCGGCGCTCGTGGCCTGGACATTGGTGACCGGACCGGGGTCGTAGGCCGCGGCAGAGGCGGGGGTGGCTGAGGAGACGCCCGCAAGCGCGATGGCCATTGCTCCGAGCAGCGTCAGTGCCCTTCCCACCGCCCGACGCCCGCGCATGTCAAGGCCCCCTCGAGTTCATGCTGTGCTCCTAGCATTCTACGGGGATTTCCGTGGTCATGGAGGGTGCACCAGCCTGCGGTGGGTGCCCCCAGTCACCCACCCCTCACTGCCGCGCACCCCCAAACGCGGCGTGGGAGACCACGCCGCCGCTGGCTTTCTCGACCATGTGGAGGACGTCGACGAAGTCCTGGTCGGTGCCGTAGTACGGGTCGGGCACGACGAGGTCCGGATGCGGCTCCGGCAGGTGGGCGAGGTCCGGGTCGAAGGACCGGAGCATCCGCAGCTCGGTGCTGGCGCCGCTGCGGACCATCAGGCGGGCGAGGTCGGCGTAGTTCGCCTCGTCCATGGCGAGCACGAGGTCGATCCCGTCGAACCACTCCGGGGTGATCTGCCGGGCCGTGTGGTCGTTCGGGTAGCCGGCCGCGTCGAGAACGGCCACCGCGCGCGGGTTGGCCCCCTGCCCGAGGTGCCAGTCGCCGGTGCCGGCCGAGTCAACGACGACCCGGTCGGCCAGCCCGGCCTCCTGGATCCGCGCCCGGAGCACGGCCTCCCCGATCGGCGAGCGGCAGATGTTGCCGAGGCAGACGACCGTGATGCGGTACGGATGGGACGGGCGGGAGTCGCTCATGGCCTGAGGCTACCCACGTCACGGGAGTTTATTTCCTCCACAGGCTGGGGTCGGGGTTCGGCCCGCTCCTATGAGGGGATCGTGGTAGGTCCGTCAGTTGAATCCCCAACTTGTCCCCAGCCTGAAGGGCGGACTGAGGGGGGTGATCCCCACGTCATCCACAGGTTTGTCCACAGGCTCGATGGACACGGCGAGATGCCGTCCCTACGGTTCGGAGGGCCGTCAGCCGGATGCGGTAGACAGGTGTCGCGGCAGTCGCCGCCGCCCAGGATGAGCGCCAGAGCAAAGGGAGCACCGTGAGCGTCAGCGAACTGCACCCCGCTGATGAGATGCGGGGTCCGGACCGCACCCCTCCGAACGACGTCGCCGCCGAGCAGTCCGTCCTCGGCGCCATGCTGCTGAGCAAGGACGCGATCGCCGACGTCGTCGAGGTCCTGCGCGAGGGCGACTTCTACCGGCCCGCGCACGCGGCGATCTACGGGACGATCCTCGACCTCTACGGCCGCGGCGAGCCGGCCGACGCGGTCACGGTGGCGGCCGACCTCACCAAGACCGGCGACATCAGCCGGATCGGCGGCGCCCCGTACCTGCACACCCTCGTCTCGATGGTGCCCACCGCAGCCAACGCCAACTACTACGGCCGCATCGTGCGCGAGCAGGCCATCCTGCGGCGCCTCGTCGAGGCCGGCACGCGCATCGTGCAGATGGGCTACACCGGCCAGGGCGAGGTCGACGACATGGTCGACCGCGCGCAGGCCGAGGTCTACGACGTCACCGACCGCCGCACGAGCGAGGACTACGCGCCGCTGCGCGACCTCATGGGCGATGCCCTCAACGAGATCGAGGCCATCTCCAACCGCGGCGGCGAGATGATCGGCGTGCCCACGGGGTTCAGCGACCTCGACGACATCACGAACGGCCTGCATCCCGGCCAGCTCATCATCGTGGCGGCCAGGCCGGCGATCGGAAAGGCCCTGGCCCTCGACACCCCCATCGTCACGCCGACCGGCTGGACGACGATGGGCGAACTGCGGGTCGGGGATCGGGTGATCGGCGACGACGGGCGCCCGGTTCGGGTGTCAGGCGTCACCGACGTGATGAAGAACCGACCCTGCTACCTCGTCCGGTTCGCCGACGGCAGCGAGATCGTTGCGGACGCCGAGCATGAGTGGCTGACCGATACGCGTGCATCACGGAAGTCGGCACAGGCAGCGGCGGCGCAGCACAACGGGACCCGTTCGCAGCGCACGTTCGCCGCGATCCGCACCACCCGTGAACTCGCCGGCACGGTCCGCTGCGAGACGAAGGACCGCAGGCTCAACCACAGCGTTCGCAACGCCACTGCCCTGCAGCTCCCCGATGCCGAGCTGCCGATTCCCGCCTATGTGCTCGGCGTCTGGCTGGGTGACGGCACCAGTGCGGCCGCCCACTTCACGTCGGCCGATCCGGAGATCGCGGCCTACATTGAGGGCGAGGGCATCGAGGCGCCCTACCTCGGGAACCTGCGGTACGGCCTGCGTCTGCCGAAGCGGGCTGCAGTCGCCGAGCGCACCTGCTCCGTGTGCGGCGCGTCGTTCGTGCCGCGAGAGCCACTCGTCCAGACGTGCGGACGGTCGTGCGGCGGTCGCGCCAAGGGCGTCCGTCAGGGCCTCCCCACTCCCGCATGTCCGGACTGCGGCGGCACCGTCACGGGGATGGGCGTGTGCCAGGCGTGCGCCCTCGAGCACGGATCGGTGCAGGCCCTGCTGCGCACCCACGGCCTGCTGGGCAGCAAGCACATCCCGACGGCCTACCTGCGAGCATCGGAACGGCAGCGCCGCGACCTGCTGGCCGGTCTGCTCGACACCGACGGCACCGTGACGAGCAACGGCAACGTGCAGTTCACCTCGACCTCGCGTCGACTGACCGACGATGCCTACGAGCTCATCGTCAGCCTCGGCTACCGCTGCTCGATCACCGAGCGAACCGTTCGCGGCCGTACCGCCGAGTCGTCGATTGCCTTCACCTTGAACTTCAGCACCCACGACCAGGTGTTCCGACTCCAGCGCAAGCAGATGGCGCACAAGGAGCGCACACGCCACCAGTCGCAGGCGCGGCGCATCTCGCGATTCATCGTCTCGGTCGAGCCCACGGCCAGCGTCCCGGTCCGCTGCATCGAGGTCGACAACGAGTCCCATATGTACCTTGCCGGCCGGTCGATGATCCCGACGCACAACTCGACCCTCGGTCTCGACATCGCCCGCGCGGCCTCGATCAAGAACGGCCTGGCGAGCGTCATCTTCTCGCTGGAGATGAGCCGCAACGAGATCGTCATGCGCCTGCTGTCCGCCGAGGCCCAGGTGCCCATGCACCACATGCGTTCGGGCACGATGAGCGACGCCGACTGGACCAAGCTCGCCGGCAAGATGGGCGTGGTCAGCGAGGCCCCGATGTTCATCGACGACTCCCCGAACATGACCCTCATGGAGATCCGCGCGAAGTGCCGCCGGCTCAAGCAGCGCCACGACCTGCGGCTCGTCGTCGTCGACTACCTGCAGCTCATGACCAGCGGCAAGCGCGTGGAGAGCCGCCAGCAGGAGGTCTCGGAGTTCTCCCGGTCGCTGAAGCTGCTGGCCAAGGAGCTCGGCGTGCCCGTCATCGCGATCAGCCAGCTGAACCGCGGACCCGAGCAGCGCGTCGACAAGAAGCCGATGCTGTCCGACCTGCGCGAGTCCGGCTCCCTCGAGCAGGACGCCGACATGGTCGTCCTGCTGCACCGCGAGGACGCCTACGAGCCCGAGTCGCCGCGCGCGGGCGAGGCCGACTTCATCATCGCCAAGCACCGCAACGGACCCACGGGCAAGGTGACCGTGGCCTTCCAGGGTCACTACTCGCGCTTCGTCGACATGGCGCAGACCTGATCCGACGTCCGATCTGCGGTGCGGACTCCGCTGTAGGAAGTCAGTACGTCTGGCCCACGGTCAGTGAATCTGGCCACTCGTCGGCCACTCGCCCGTGGCGTTCGCACGACGCCGCAGGCGTCTGGACACGACCTTCATCTGCTCGAGAACGTGCCGGGAAGACGCGTGAAATCGTGGTCCTGCACTCAGTCAAGCAAGAACCATCCACGCACGGTCGCCTCGTGGTCGACGTACCGGTCACCAGAGAGGTCGACGACGGCCTTGTCGATCATCCCACCGGTGAACGGGAACGGCGCCTCATATGCGGGGGTGACGGAGGATCCGCTGTCCCGTCCGACCGAGATGCCGTCCCCGGTGAGGCAGAAGACGCCCGGCTGGGTGGTGATCTCGGCCGATCCCACCGCGTCGCCGTCCACATAGAGCGTGAGCGTGCCCGTGGCCCCTGGCATCACTGGGTTGTCGCTCTTGCCGGTGGCGACGAACTCCGCGACGCACAGGTGCTCGCCCGGGGTCAGGTCGCGATCGGCCACGACGTCCTGGAGGTAGGTGCCGACCCAGTTGAAGGTGTAGCGCAGGCGCCGGTTCTTGACGTAGAGGCTGTGTCCGCCCGCGACACCGCCCGCCGCCCAGAGCACGCCCTGCGCGTCCAACTCGTCCACCGCTACTCCGACGGCGATCGTGTAGGACCGTCCCGAGATGAGCGGCCCAGCCGACTCGGGGACGTCGGCGCAGTCGGGGTAGAAGGTGTACTGGGTGCGGGGGCCGCCCGGTCGGGGCCGCTCGGCGAGGATCTGCTCCAGCGCCGAACGGTCGTCCAGCGGCAGGCCGTTGTACTGATCCGCGCAGTCGAACCACAGCTTCTTCATGGCCTCGAGCCGCTCCGGCTCAGACTCGGCGAGGTTCGTCGACTGCGAGCGGTCGACCTCCAGGTGGAACAGCTCCCACTCGTCCTGCTCAAAGTGGCTCCACCCCGACAGCGGCGGGTGGACGGTGCACGCCAGCCAACCCTGGTGGTAGATCGCCCGCTGGCCCAGCATGGTGAAGAACTGGGTCGACTTCGCCGGAGCAGCGGGGTCCGTCAGCGCCGCGGCGAAGCTCTCGCCCTCGATCGGTGCCTGCTCGTACCCGTTGATCACCTCGGGAGGCGTGATGCCCAAGAGGTCGTAGATCGTCGGGACCACGTCTACTGCGTGGACGTACTGGTGCCGCACCTGCGCACTCGCCGGGATCCCCGCGGGCCACGACACAAGGCAGATGTCGGCAGTGCCGCCCTCGTAGCCGGCCCACCTCTTCCAGTACGGGAAGGGCGTGTCGAGCGCCCAGGCCCAGCCGGTGTTGTAGTGGTTGTTCGACGCCGGCGTGCCCAGCTCGTCGATGTGCTCCAGGACCAGTTCCGTCGTGTCCGCGATGCCGTTGAAGAACCGCCACTCGTTGAAGGTGCCGTTCGGCCCGCCCTCGCCGCTCGAGCCGTTGTCCGACACGACGACGATCAGGGTGTTGTCCAGCTCCCCCGCCTGCTCGAGGTAGTCGATGATCCGGCCGAGTCGGTCGTCGTAGTAGGAGATGTAGCCGGCGAAGACCTCGGCCATCCGCACGAACAGCCGCTTCTCGTCATCGCTCAACGTGTCCCACGGCCGGACCGTGTCCAGCATCGGCCAGGGCTCACCGTTCGGGCCGGTGCGGGCCGGCTCGCCGTGCGGGTTGATACCCGACAGCTCGGTGCCCTCCGGGAGCAGGCCCAGCTCGATCTGGCGGGCGAGGATCTCCGGGCGCATCGCCTCGTAGCCGGCGTCGAACACGCCCTTGTAGCGGTCGGCCCACTCCAGCGGCACCAGGTGCGGAGCGTGGCCCGCCTGCGGGGCGAAGTACATGAAGAACGGCTTGTCCGGGTCGATCGTCTTGGCGTCCTGGATGAACTGGATCGCCCGGTTCGAGAGGTCGTCGGCCAGGTGGTAGCCGTCCTCGGGACGCGCTGGCGGCTCGATCGGGTGGTTGTCGTGGATCAGGTCCGGGTAGTAGGAGTTCGTCTCCCCGCCCAGCCAGCCGTAGTACCGCTCGAACCCACGGCCCAGCGGCCAGCGGCCCTTGTAGGCGGCGACGTTGCACTCCTCGCCCGGAGTCAGGTGCCACTTGCCGACGCAGTAGGTGTTGTACCCGCGGGCGGCAAGGACCTCGGAGATCATCCCGGTCTCGAAAGGGATCCGCGTCGAGATGCCCGGGAAGCCGGAGGCGAACTCGGCGATGGTCGCCATGCCCGTGGTCGTGGCGTTGCGGCCGGTGAGCAGCGACGCGCGCGTCGGTGAGCACAGGGCCGTCGTGTGGAAGTTGCCGAAGCGAACTCCGCGATCCGCGATGCGGCGCATCGTCGGGGTCGTGATCGGCCCGCCGAAGACATCCATCGCGCCGTAGCCGATGTCATCCCACGCGATCATCAGGACGTTCGGCGACCCTTTCGGCGCCTTGGGCGCCAAGTACGGCTCCCAGTCCGGAACCGAGTCGCGGACGTCGAGCGCGATCCTCCCCTGGAACTCCTTGGGCATGTCCGACCTCCACGATCGACTCGGCTTTCCGTGCCAGTCCACCATGCTTCGGCTCGGGTGTCCTGAGAGACGGATCCAGTGGGCAGATTCGTCCTACAGCACGTGGCCGGAAGTCCTGGCTTCCTGCACGGTCCGACAGGCGAGCCTGCAAGCTCGCTAGCGCTGCCGGCTGGCGACCGCCGTATCGACCGTGGGCTGAACGAGGATGACGAGCGGCACGACGAACCCCAGTGGCGCCAGCGCGAACAGCTGCCACCAGCCGCTGTGGCCGGTGTCGTGCAGGCGACGCGCTCCGGCCGTGACCAGCGGCACCAGAAGAAGCAGGAACACCACGGAACCGGCCACCTCGCTGATCAGCGCTGCGATCGAGGTGATGAGGCCCACGAAGAGCACGAACCACCAGTACTCGCCGCGGTCGGCGCGGCCGTCGACGACGGAGTACTTCATCAGGCATGTGCGCACCGACGCGAGAAAGGGCTGCTGCATCCAGTCCGGCCCGGCTGGTGGGCTGACGCTGGCGATGTCGACCCCGAACACCTCCGCGAGCGCCCGGGCCGAGGCGAGCCCGGGCTCCTGGCCGTTCTCGATGCGCTGGATCGTTCGGACGCTCAGGCCGGTGAGCTCGGCCAGCTGCTCCTGGGACCAGCCTCGCTCGAGCCTCATCTCGCGAATCTGCATGCGGTCCATTCTTCCCGTGACATGCCTGCCGGGGAACGACAGCGACCCGACATCTGCCCGACAGTGTCCGGACGCGCGAATCCCGATGGGCGGCGCTGCCATTCGGCCTCTCGTTCGATGCGGGCGACCGGGAAGCGCGTCACGATCCCCCCCGCGGGTCTACGGTGCAGCCATGGGGGTCCGGGCGCGCGATCAGGACGCTGCCGACGCGATGTCGAGCGGGCTGGCGGTGTTCACGTTCGCGATGGAACTGCAACCCCTCGTCCGCGCCGTCTACGTCTCCGCATCGGTCGAGGAGTACCTCGGCTACACGGCCACCGAGCTCCAGGCAGACCCCGGCTCGTTCGTCCGCGTCCTTGCCCCGAAGGAGCAGGACGCCCTGAGGGGTGCCGCCCACTGGCAGGGCGGCGAGCAGCAGCCGTTCCGAATGCCGATGCGCCGGCGCGACGGCCAGATCGTATGGGCCGAGCTCGTGTGCCTCGTGGAGAGCAGCCCCGAGGGGCGCCTTATGCTCTTCGGCGCCGCGCGCGACATCAGCGCGCTGCGGGCCGCCGAAGTGCAGGTCCGCGCCGTGTCGGAGCGATACGACCTGCTGTCCGAGAACTCGATGGATGTCGTCTACAGCGCGGGCGTGGATCGCGTGATCACGTGGATCTCCCCCTCGGTCGAGCGCGCTCTCGGGTGGAAACCTGACGACCTCATAGGGCAATTGGCCTCCGTCCTCGTGCACCCGGAGGACCTCCAGGCACTGATGGTGAAGCAGGACGAGATCATCAAGTCGGGGGGCACGGGAGGATCGGCGGAGCTGCGCATCGCCACCGCCGACGGCGGGTGGAGGTGGATGCGGGTCCGGGGCCGCGTGGTGCACGACGACGACGGCAACGTGATCGGCGGCATCGACGAACTGCGCGACATGCAGGCCGAGGTGGACCTGCGAGCCGACATGGCGCGCGGGCTGGAGTACGACGGGCTCACGGGGGTCGCCAACCGTGCCCTGGCGCTGCGGCGCATCACCGCGATCATCGACCGCGAGCGCGACGGCGAGTGGGCGCTGCTGTGCGTCGGCATCGACGGCATGACGCGTGTCAACGAGGCCTTCGGATACACGGCGGGCGACCGGGTGCTCGCGGCCGTCGCGCAGCGACTGGTCGACGTGACGGGTGCCGCTGATCGCGTGGCCCGGGTCGCCGGAGACGAGTTCGTCGTCCTGCTGCCCGAGGCCTCGACGACCGCGGCCGCCTCCGCCAACGCGGCCGAGCGGATTCTCGAGGCGATCCGGGGGGCCGTGACGATCGGCCCGTACGACATCGACGTGACCGCCTGCGTCGGCATCGCCGCCTTTGTCGACGGAGGCGCCGAGGAGCTGCTGCGCGACGCGACCATGGCCATGCGGCAGGCGTCATCGCACGGCACGGATCGCTGGGGGTTCCTCGACACTGGCCTCGCGGCGTTCGCCCGCAGTGCCCTCACGGTGCAGAACGAGCTCCGCGACGCCCTGAGGGAGGGTCGGGTGCACGCGTGGTTCCAGCCGGTGGTCAGCCTGGCTGACCGGAGCCTGCAGGGCTATGAGGCGCTGGTGCGCTGGATCAAGGAGAACGGGACGGTCGTGCCTCCCGACGAGTTCCTCCCGGTCGCGGCACGCACCGACCTCATCCTCGCGGTCGACAGCACCGTGCTCTGCCAGGCGTTCGACGCCCTCGCCACCCTCCCCGAGCACCTCACGATCGCCGTCAACGTCTCGGCCGCAACGCTGACCCGGGGCGACCTGTGCGAGGAGGTCAAGGCGCACGTGGCGCGCACCGGGGTCAGCCCGTCGCGCCTGCACCTCGAGGTCACTGAGACGTCGCTGATCAACGTGACCGACGCCGTGCTGCACACCATGCGCACGCTCGAGTCCGGTGGAGTCGCCTGGTGGATCGATGACTTCGGCACGGGGTACTCGTCCATCAGCCACGTGCGTGACATGCCGCTGGCCGGGGTGAAGCTCGACCGGTCCTTCTCGACGGGGATCGGCGCCGGTCTCGATCGCGACCTGCACCTCGCCAAGGGGGTCGCGGGACTCGCCGAGGGCCTCGGGCTGCGCACCATCGCCGAGGGCGTCGAGACCGAGGAGGAGGCCACGACCCTGGCGCGCCTCGGCTGGGCCGTCGGTCAGGGCTGGCTGTTCGGCCGTCCGGCTCCCCTTCCGAGGCCGTAGTTCGGGCGCCTCCCGGTGCCATACTCGGACACGTGGCAGCCAGCGACGCCGTGATCGAGATGGCCGGGGTCGTCAAGACCTTCGGAGACGTGCGCGCGCTCGACGGACTCGACCTCACCGTCGACGCGGGCAGTGCGCACGGCTTTCTCGGCCCCAATGGCGCCGGCAAGACGACCACGCTGCGACTGCTGCTCGGGCTCCTGCGATCCGATTCCGGATCCCTGCGACTGCTGGGCTCCGACCCCTGGCGTGACAGCGTCCCTCTCCACGGGCGGCTTGCGTACGTGCCCGGGGAGGTGACCCTCTGGCCGTCCCTGTCGGGTGGCGAGACGATCGACACGCTCGGCCGGCTGCGCACCGGCTACCGGCCGGAGCGCCGCGACGACCTCATCGCCCGGCTCGACCTCGATCCCAGCAAGAAGGTGTCGTCGTACTCGAAGGGCAACCGGCAGAAGGTCGCGCTGATCGCCGCGCTCGCCTGCGACGTGGAGCTCTACCTGTTCGACGAGCCCACCGACGGGCTCGA
>JAUPKM010000335.1 GCA_030837445.1 Actinomycetota bacterium | reverse complement strand
CATCCAGAGTGCGAGATCAGGTGTACCGAGGCAAGTAAGCCAGTGGTACTCACCGGAGCCGCCGATTCGACTTCGGACCGGGACGACTCCTACCAGTACCTGCTGATGCCCGTGAGGATCTAGTCCTCACCCTCTCGTGTACCTGAGCAGCCTCACCCTGACGGACTTCCGCAGCTACGAGAGCGCCGAAGTCGCTTTTGAGCCTGGCGTCACCACGCTGGTGGGGCTGAACGGGCAGGGGAAGACCAATCTGGTCGAAGCGGTGGGCTACCTCGCGAACCAGACATCACATCGAGTGGCCAAGGATCTGCCGCTGATCCGTGCGGACTGCTCGCAGGCGATGCTGGCGGCGCGGATCCGGTGGCTTGATCGGGAGCTCAGCCTGGAACTGGAAATTAATGCCCGTGGCGCCAATCGGGCGCGCGTGGCCGGCGCACCGAGACGTCCGAGGGAGGCACTCGGGGTGCTGCGGACCGTCCTGTTTGCGCCGGAGGACCTGGCGTTGGTGAAGGGTGATCCGTCGGCTCGGCGCAAGTTCTGCGATGAGCTATTGGTGGCGAGGACGCCACGGTTGGCTGGGGTGCTGACCGAATTGGATCGAGTGGTTCGACAGCGGTCTGCGCTGTTGCGCTCGGCCGCCGGAGCCCGGCGTCGGGGGGCGACCGTCGAGATGTTGTCGGAGAGCCTGACTGTCTGGAACGAGCAGTTGGCGACGGTCGGGAGCGAGCTCGCCGCGGCACGCCTGCGGCTGTTGGCGGATCTTCGGCAGCCAGTCGCGCAGGCGTACGAGTCCGTTGCGCCAGGTGCTGGACCGGCCGGCCTCAACTACCAGGCGTCCTGGTGGTCGGAGCCGGGATCGCCACCCGCCGACGAGCAGGTGACGCGGGCGGCGCTGCTCGCCGCGATGGCCGATCGGGAACGGGAGGAGATGGATCGCGGTATCACCCTGGTCGGCCCGCAGCGAGATGACCTACAACTTACGCTCGGGACTCTGCCGGCCAAGGGCTACGCATCCCACGGTGAATCGTGGTCGATTGCGCTGGCGTTACGGTTGGCCTCGTTCGAACTGTTGGGAAGTGGACTTGATTCGGGTGGTGACCCAGTGCTGATCCTCGATGATGTGTTCGCGGAGCTGGACCAGACCAGGCGGCGAAGGTTGGCTCAATTGGTGCTGCCGGCGGAACAGGTGCTGGTGACCGCGGCGGTGCCGGCGGATGTCCCGGTCGAACTCCGGGGCCGGACCATGACCGTCAGTCGTGACAGCGTCAGCCGCATCTCATGACCGAATCACCGGAGCCCGAGCGTGACCTCGCGTCCTCGCTACTTGACCGAGCTCGGGGGACAGGTGTGCGGACCCCCGCGACCAGCCGGCGCCGACGAACCACCGGGGAGCCGGTCTACTCGGGTCCGGGTCCAGATGACCGCGATCCGGTCACCGCGGCAACAGCTGTGGCCGCGTTCGTTGACGAGCGGGACTGGCGGGAGCGGACGCGAATGGCCGCGGCCATCGCCAATTGGGATCGGATCGCAGGCGCCGACATCGCTGCTCACGTCGTTGCGGAGAGTTTCGAGTCAGGTGTCCTGCTTCTGCAGGCGGATTCGACGGCCTGGGCGACGCAGGTACGGCTGCTCATGCCGATGGTCCGCAGACGGGTGGACGCCGAGGTTGGCGCAGGGGTGGTGACGGAAATCGTGGTCCGGGGTCCGGCGGCGCCGGCCAGACGGGGAGGCTGGCGAGTCAAAGGCCGGGGACCACGCGACGACTATGGCTGAATCGGTGTGAACTCCGTCCACACCACACGTCGGGGGTGAGGCTGCCGCAACCCAGGTAAGGGTAAACTAACGGTGAACTCAGGCACTGCCATTGGGTGCACCACGGCGCGAGCACCACAGGGTGCGGTCGCAGCGTGCCCAGGGCGTGCATCCACGACCCGGGAAGGGCCATCCATACCTGTGTCCTACGACGCCAGCGACATCACCGTCCTCGAGGGACTCGATGCAGTCCGTAAGCGACCGGGCATGTATATCGGCTCCACCGGCGAGCGCGGACTCCACCACCTTGTCTACGAGGTGGTGGACAACTCGGTAGACGAAGCGCTGGCCGGTTTCTGCGACACGATCGACGTCACGCTGCTGCCCGACGGCGGTGTTCGCGTGGTGGACAACGGTCGGGGTATCCCGGTGGACATGCACCCGGTCGAGAAGAAGCCGGCGGTCGAGGTTGTCTTGACTGTGTTGCACGCAGGCGGGAAGTTCGGCGGCAGCGGGTACGCGGTCTCCGGCGGGCTGCACGGTGTCGGCGTTTCGGTCGTCAATGCACTGTCCCGGGAGCTCGACGTCAGTGTTCGCCGGGACGGGGCGATCTGGGAGCAGTCCTACGACCGCGGGGTGCCGCGGGCACCCCTTGTGCAGGCGGGGGCGACGGACAGTGCCGGCACCACGGTCACGTTCTGGGCGGATGAGCAGATTTTCGAGACGACCCGGTACGACTTCGACATCCTCGCCCGGCGGTTCCAGGAGATGGCGTTCCTCAACAAGGGCCTGACGCTCAAGTTGCGAGATGAACGACGCGCGGTGACCGTCGCCGAGGATCTTGGTGTCGAGGATGCTGAGGACCTGGACGGGGTTCGGGAGGTCAGCTACCACTACTCGGGGGGTATCGCCGATTTCGTCCGCCACCTGAACAGCACCAAGGGTCCGTCGCATCCGACCGTCATCTACTTCGAGTCTGAGGCGGAGGACCGGCGGATCAGTGCGGAGGTGGCGCTGCAGTGGAATTCTGGATTCGCCGAGTCCGTCTACACCTTCGCCAACACGATCAACACCACCGAGGGTGGCACCCATGAGGAAGGATTCCGCACCGCGCTGACGTCGCTGGTGAACCGCTACGCGAGAGACTGGGGTGTCATCAAGGAGAAGGAACCGAACCTTTCGGGGGAGGACATTCGAGAGGGTCT
>JAUPKM010000334.1 GCA_030837445.1 Actinomycetota bacterium | reverse complement strand
CGGATCGCGTTCGGATTCCGATCCCCAGAAGCACTCATCGCCCTGGCCATGCTCGCCCTCGGCGGCCACCGCCCCGCACTACCCGGCCGAAAACCGACCCACGGATAAGTCAGAAGAGCCGTTTTTCGGCGGCAAATATGCATTCGATAAACTCTGCAACTAAATCAACTGTGAATCAGTTGTGAATCAGCTGGGATCGGCGCGTGCTTCCCGAGGAAATACCTCACATACTCAGTCCCGGAATCAAGCCCCGAGTAAACGACCACCACCCCGGCGCACGGACCTACTGCTTGCCCATCGCGAGCTTGATCCGGTCGCGCGGGGTGATCAGGTGGTCATGGCTGTCGTCGCCGATCTCGATCTGCACCCAGTCGATCTGCCCGGTGAACCGGTTGCCGCTCGGCCCGTAATCGGGAGAGGCCGGTGAGCCGGTGTCGCGTCCGACGTCGCACGCCTCGTCCGCGGAGAACCCCATCGGGATCGTGACGTCGACCCGGCCGCTGCCGACCGGATTGCCGTCGTGGAACAGGGTGGCGGTGCCGCCCTTGGCGAGTCCACCGCCGTCATAGGCGAACTCCATCCGGACCTGGTGCTTTCCGGCCGGCAACGGCTCGGCGGCGGCGATGATGAAGTACTGGATGCCGAAGAAGTTGTAGCAGTACTTCAGCAGCCCCTGATGGACATAGAGCGACCAGCCGCCGACCTGGCCGCCCTGGGTGACGATCACCCCGGCCGCGCCGTCCTGGGGCACCACGAGGTCGGCGGTCACCGAGTGTGACTTGTTCTTCATGTTCAGGATGCAGTTCTCGCTGACCCGCATGCCGGAGAACAGCAGTTGGCTGTTACCCCGAATCAACTGCGGCCTACCGGCGATATCGGGGTTGATCCGCTCGAATCCGCGGTCGTCGAGGGGGACGACGTTGTACTTGACCGCCTCGATCAGCCACAGCCGTTGCAGCTCGGCGAGTTTCGCGGGATTCTCAGCCACCAGGCTGCGGGCCTGCGTCCAGTCGTCGGGTCCGTACAACTCCCAAACATCGTCGTCGAACGGCGGCGGGGCATCGGCCTTCCACGGGGTGCGGTGCTTGGTGCACGCCGTCCAGCCGTTGTGGTAAATGCCGCGGTTGCCCATCATTTCGAAATACTGGACGACGTGTGACTCCGGCGTCATCCCGTCGCGCAGCGTGGGCAGCATACTCACACCCTCGAGCGGTGCCTGCTGAATGCCGTTGACGTACAACGGCGCCGGGATGCCGGCCGCTTCCAGAATGGTCGGTGCGACGTCGATGACGTGGTGGAACTGATCGCGGGTGCTGCCCTTGTCGGTCAGTCCCGCCGGCCAGTGCACGATGGTGCCGTTGCGGGTGCCGCCCCAATGCGAGGCAACCTGTTTGGTCCACTGGTACGGCGTGCACAGCGCATGCGCCCAGCCCACCGCGTAATGGTTGTAGGCGTCTGGGGTGCCGAAGTCGTCGATCTTGGACAACAGGAACTCTTCTGTCTCGATGCCCGGCATGCCGTTGAGGGTGGTCATCTCGTTGAAGCAACCGTTGACCGTTCCCTCGGCCGACGCACCGTTATCGCCGATGATGTAGTAGATCAACGTGTTGTCGAGGACGCCGAGATCGTCGACGGCGTCGATCACCCGGCCGATCTCGTGGTCGGTCTGCTCCAGGAAACCCGCGTAAATCTCCATCTGCCGGGACAGCACGGGCTTGAGTTCGTCGGACATCGCGTCCCAGGCCGGGATCTCGTCGTGGCGCCGCGTCAGTTCGGCGTCCCCGGGGATCACCCCAAGACTCTTCTGCCGCTCGAAGATGGTCTCCCGCAGCGCATCCCAGCCCCCGTCGAACCTTCCCCGGTAATTATCCGACCACTCCTTGGAGACCTGATGCGGGGCATGGGTGGCCCCGGGCGCGAAGTACATGAAGAACGGCTTGTCGGGCATGAGTGCCTTCTGCTGGCGCACCCAGGTGATCGCGTGGTCGGCCAGGTCCTCGGTGAGGGTGTAGCCCTCCTCGGGCGTGCGCGGCGGTTCCATGGCCGTCGTGCCCTCGTACAGGCCGGGGTAGTACTGGTTGGCCTCGCCACCGACGAAGCCGTAGAAGTACTCAAACCCCGACCCGGTGGGCCACTGGTGGAAGGGGCCGACGGGTGAGACCTCCCATGCCGGTACCTCGTGGCACTTGCCGAACTGGGCGGTCGAATACCCGTTGAGGCGCAACGTCTCGGCGATCGGGGCCTTGTTCTTGGGCCGGATACTGCTGTTGCCGGGCGCCGAGGTGGCCATTTCGGTGATGGCGCCCATGCCGACCGAGTGGTGGTTGCGTCCGGTCAGCAATGCCTGGCGGGTGGGGGAGCACAGCGCAGTGGTGTGAAAGCGGTTGAGCTTCAATCCTTCTCCGGCCAACCGCTCGGCAACCGGGGTGTTGCATGGACCGCCGAAGGCGGACGAGGCGGCGAACCCGACATCGTCGATCAACACGATCAGGACGTTGGGTGCACCCTCGGGCGGGCGCAACTCCGTGATCGGTGGGTAGCTGGTGTTGGCATCCTTGGCGTCGTAGGTGGTGATGCCGACGTGCTGTGGGTCGGGGATGGGCAGAACGTCGCGGCGCACCTGGGGCTCACTGGAATTTGCCATGGCCCTCACCGTACGCGGGGCCGGAGTAGGTTTGACCCCGATGGAAAAGGTCGTTGTGGCACTCCGGCCGGCGAATGCCGACGACATGTGGGTCAGCGAACTCATCGGCCCGGTGGCGGCCGAACTGCTGCACCTCGGGTTGCTTGGTCTGACCCTGAACCTCACCGACCGCCCGGTGCGCGATTCCCTGATGACGCTGACGACACTGGATCCCCCGGTGCGCGGATTCGTCAGCCTGTGGGTCGATCAGCACTACGGCGGGCAGGTGCGTGCGGCCCTCGACGTGCTGAACCCGT
>JAUPKM010000333.1 GCA_030837445.1 Actinomycetota bacterium | reverse complement strand
CGAGTAGAAGTTCGTCAACAGCGGTTGTCCGGCCGCAGTCGCTGCCGCCCGTTGGTACGCCATCGCCACAGTCTTCACCGAGGTGACGCTCTCCAACGGTCCCAACCCGTTGTCCCTGGCAGCGAGCACGAAGGACGCAGCCAGCCGGAGCAGGTCCCACTCGAAGGGACCCGGGGAGGTCTCGTCGAAGTCGTTGAGATCGAATACCAGATTCCGCTCGGCCGAGCCGAAGACCCCGAGGTTGGCCAAGTGGGCGTCGCCACACAACTGCGAGTAGAGCCCGGTGTGCGGCGAGAGCCCCAGGTCCGCCGCCATCACAATGGCCGCCCCGCGAAAGAAGGTGAACGGCGACACTGCCATCCGGGCGTGTCGGATGGGCACTAGTTGCGGAATCCGAGTGGTGGCCTGCTGCTCGATCAAGTCCACCGGTCGGGGTCGATCGACTGAGGGCCGCCACCGGCCCAGCTCCTTGCGGGGCAGTGCCTTGCGCGCCTGCTTGCCAGCCTCCACTCGGTCGGCGATCGGCGTGCCAGCGGGTAGAGCGGGTATCAATGCGATCGGATTTGCCATGCGGCAGATCCTAGTGTGCAAATCCCCCGCAGCCACCGATCACGAGGCCTCACCCGTCAGCTACCGCCGCTGCGACCACCACCACCACGGTTGCCACCGGATCCGCCGCCCAGTCCGCCACCGGATCCCGACTTTGCACGGCTACCGAAGCCTCCCTTGGTGATGGCACCGCCCTCCCGTGCGTATCCCGACCCGATCCGACCGGTCGTCGGTCGGGTCATCGTTCCGCCCATCACCCGCTCGCCCACCGCAGGAAGCCTGCTGGCATTGCGACCGATGTAGTACCACAGGAACGGCGCGACGAAACTCGTCCCGTTGACGTCGCGGCAGCGCCCGTCATCGACTCGCTGCTGGGTCGTCTCGTCGATGCAGACGGCCGCATAGTCGTCCTCGGCGGCGCCGAACGAACAGCCCGTCAACCCGGTCGTCAGCAGCGCCAGGCCTGCCACCGCCACCACGGCCGACTTCCGACTGACCCCGTCCATGGGAGCACTGTAGACCCCGGTTCGGCTCGACTCCGCACGTGCGAGTCTTGACCCCATGTACCGACACTGGGTGAAACCGAGGCAGGACTGGCGTCGGACGATCCAAAGCCAGGGGATGATCTTCCCCACCACTCCCACCCCGGACGGTGGCGAGGTCCCCTACTGGGATGAATCGGCGATGTATGAATTCGCGAGCGACGAGATCGACCAATTGGAACAGGCGACCGCGGACCTGCATCGGATGTCGACCGAAGCTGCCAGATTCCTGATGACCGGCGCGATGGGGGACCTGGGGCTACCGAAAGGGTCGCTGGCCCTTGCCTCGGAGTCGCTGTCGACCGAACCGCCCACCCTGCACGGACGGTTCGACCTTGTCTATGGCGGCGACGGCCCTGCGAAGCTGCTGGAATACAACGCGGACACCCCCGTGACCCTCCTTGAGTCAGGTGCGATCCAGTGGTACTGGCTCAACGACAAGTTCCCCAACACCGATCAGTGGAACCATATCCACGAGGACCTGATCAACCAGTGGCACTTCCTCAGCTCGCGGCTGCGTTCCCGAACGGTTCACTTCGCCCACGGACCGGACGCGCCGCTGGAAGACTTGGCAACCTCCGGCTATCTGCGCGATACCGCAGCGCAAGCCGGACTGATCACCCGTGGACTCGCCATCGACGAAATCGGCTACGACCACGACTCGGGCTACTTCGTCGACGACGACCACTACCGGATCGATGTGCTCTACAAGCTGTACCCCTGGTCGGACATGTTGTGGGAACCGTTCGGACAGGTGATCCGCGACCACCCGGACAACTGCCAGTGGATCGAGCCGGTGTGGAAGGTGGTGATGGCCAGTAAGGCGCTGCTACCGGCCCTGTGGCATCTATACCCCGATCACCCGAACCTGCTACCCGCCCACCTCGCTGAGCCAGGGACGCTCGCCGAATGGGTAGCGAAACCGCTGCACGGTCGGGAGGGTGAAGGGATAGTTGTCCACGCCAAGGATGCCCGATCAGGAAAACTCAATTCTCAGGCTCGGCAGCACTACATCTTCCAGCAATGGTGTCCACTGCCCAATTTCGAGGGGAACCATCCGGTGATCGGGTCGTGGATCGTCGGGGATCGGCCAGCCGGAGCGGGCATCCGCGAGTCCGACGGCTGGATCACCGACATCTATGCGCGTTTCATCCCGCACGTGATCGACGCCCCACGACCAGCTGAGCCCGAGCCGGATCCCCTCTCCTGACCGGCCGTCAGGCCCCTCGTTGGGTGGTCGGCTGTCAGGCCCCTCGTTGGGTGGTCGGCTGTCAGGCCCGTCGTTGGGCTTCCGCGAGGACCGCGTCGAGTTTCGCCTCCACCACGGCGTGCCCGCGCGTCCCGTATTGGGTCGCGGCCAGTTCCCCTTCCAGCGCAGGCACCGCCTCCTGCAACTGGTCATCGGTCAAATCCTCGGGTCGTGCCTCGAGAAGCTCCTCCAGCGTCACTGCGTCTCCCTTCGTTGCTGCCTCAGAGGTACATGATCCAGAACCCGCTGACATTATCTGCCACGAACAGCCTGTCCCCCTTGTTGCCGCCCTTGTCGACGAGGGTCATGCCGGTGAGCCAGGTCTCGTTGTAGGCGCCGGGGATGGTCGTTGCGACCGGGGTATTCCCGGCCGGCTTCTCCGGCGTGCCCCAGACTGGGTTGTCGATCTCCAGAATCGTGTTGGTGTTGTTGGTGTCGTACTGGGACATCGAGACCCCATCGGCGAAGATCCGAGTGCCGTCAGCGTTCACGGCCAGCCCGACAGATCGGGCGTAGCCGGTGAGCTGGAGCGCCTGGATCTTGTCGGAGGTCTGACCAGCACCGCCGGGGACGATCTTCAAGATGATCGAGTTGTTGTCCGTCGACCCTTGATAGATCGCATAGATGTTGCCGCTCTTGTCGTTGTCCAGGCTGTAGATGCTCTGGTTCTGGTTGCCTGAACCCCAGGAGGGGATGCAATAGACGGCCCAGGTCTGCTTGGTTGCCATGTTCTGCTTGTAGACGCACCCCGACTGCAGGGAGCCGAAATACAGGTATCCATTGCCGGCTTGCGCCACCCCGCCACCGTTGCCGATCGCGGAGGCCGTCGGAGTCGTCGAGCCGTCGGGCTTTGGGAAATGTGCCGGCGCGTAGGTGTAGTCAATCGCCGCCTGGGCGTTGTTACCCGGCCACGCCTGACTCCCGTCACCACCGAGGGAGGGCAATCCCGCGAGATTCGTTCCGGTGCCCGTGGTGGCGGAGCCCTGCCATGGATAGGTCCACACCGAGTTGCCACCCTGAAGGCGTCCGTCGATCGCCTTCTTCGAGATGAACAGGTTCTTCTTGTCGTTGCCGATGCTGATCTGTTCCATCTTGGCGTTCGGCGACATCTCCGGCACCGAGACGCTCTTGGGGTCGATCGTGACCCGCGTCGAGGGAGGCGTCTTCGGTAGGTCCGACAGGGACCACCGGAAGATGCCGCCGCCGCTCTTGCTCTGCGCGACTAGCAGGTCATTGCCACTGGTCACTGGGCTCGCAAACGCGCCTGCCAGGGATTGGCTGACCACCCGGGTGACACTCTTGCTCCGCGTTCCCAGACCCTTGAACTCTGCCTTCGCCTGCTCCGCTCCTCGCAGGGTCGTGTAGGCGTCGTATTCACCGACCGGCACCGTAGCCACGGTCACCTTGAGTTGGCCGGTGGCCGGGATGGTCACGTCTTTGCTGAAGACAGGATCGGTCTTTGTGCCGTTGCGATAGATCGCCAGGCTGACAGAGGCATTGGCCGGGTAGTTCGCCCCCAGCAGGTAGAACGGGTCGTAGACCGTCGAGTCGGTCGTGGTGCCGTCCTGGGAGGTGGTCAGCGTCGGCTGTGGTCCCGCCACACTGTTGGTCGTACCCGTCGCTGAGCAGGAAGCCAACATCGCAATGGCGACAAACGGGGCTGCCAAGCCAACGACTGCGCGCGGGATTCGATACATGGCCGTCATCGTAGGCCGTCAACGCCTGCTGGTTCCCCGGCAGTCCGCGCCCGGCCCTTCCGCCACTCGTAGCGAGCCAACCACAGGGCGGGCAGAGCGCTGCCCACCATCACCAGCGTCTGCAGGATGTCCACCAGCCGCACCTGGCCAACCGTCGCCGCCGGCAGCTGGTCGATGTCGATGTCGAGACTGGCCCAGCTCACCGGGTGGTTGGTGACGGCGTAGGCCAGCGCCTTGGACAGCGGTCCGGACGCATCCCACAGGAAGTGCAGGAGAACTGCAAGAGCCCACCAACCGATCAGGTACCAGGAGACCCGGAGCCGGGAATTGCGCGCCGATGCGAACAGCGCACCGGCCACCAGGGCGGTCCAGAGTCCGTGCCCGACGGGGGTGAGCAGGCTGCGGTCGAATTCGGTGGCCAGGAGTGCGAGCAGGTGCTGCGCGTCGCTCTGCCGGGTCTGGATCAGGATGTCGAAACTGACGCCGGCCGTCTCGAACGCCGCGAAGCCAAATCCGACGCACGCGCCCAGCACCATTCCGTCGCGACGAGAGTAGCTGCCGAAGTCACGAGCGAGCCACCAGACAGCCGCCAGCTTCACGGACTCCTCGATCACCGCGACACCCAGGTAGTAGACCGATACTCGCCCCGAGGGAAGCAGCGACTCAAGCACGGCAGAGCAGGCAACGCCGAGCACGCCGGCGGCCACGAATGCCAACACGAGTCGGGAAATCGTCAAGGAACTTGGGGCCCGGTCCGGTGAAACGCCGGAGTACCGTTCCCGCTCGATGAGCCACACAGACAGGGTCAGCGGCGTCAGAAAACTACCGACGAAGATCACTGACGGCACCAGCGCAGTGTTCTTCGTCAGCCACAGCGCCGCCACTGTCACAGCCCAGAGGGCCAGGCCGATTCCCAGCACCCGCCACCAGAGCCGAGGCTTCCGGGCGACGGCCGTCATCGGCCACCCCAGACATCGTCCGCCACAGCCGGCAACCTATCGGAATCGGTCAGGGCGCGGAGTTCGGAACCGCGCGGAATACCCGGGTGCTGTTCGACAGGGCCGGGATGGTCGTCGTCCAGGTCGGCCCATGGTGGGCGGGGATCGTCCAGACTCTGGAAGCCTTCCAAGCAGCAGCGTTGAAGTTCTCGGTCGGCACTTTTGCGAAGTTGTCGTACAGGTAGACCTTGTAGCCGCGGTTTTGGTTCGCGATCTTCACGGTGGCGGTCAACTGCAGCTGGATGGGCGGCGGCGGCGTGCTCACCCGCCTCTTATTCAACAATCCCTCACCGTTGACGTTGGAGGTTAGCCGCACCGGGATCGTGGCTCGGTCTGGGTCGAGTACCCCCGAGACCGAGGTTCCGTAGTTCCGTGGTGTGTTCAGGATCGAGTAGAGGGCACCACCCGGGGTGTTGGCCTGGTTTCGAGTCAGCGGGAACCAGTCGAAGCGATAGCTGTACAGGTACGCACGGTTGGGCCCGACGTTGGCGAGACCGTTGTCGCTGATCGTGATGTTGTCGGTCGGGAAGTAGGT
>JAUPKM010000043.1 GCA_030837445.1 Actinomycetota bacterium | reverse complement strand
GGATGAATCGCTGGAAGCCAGTCCTCAACGTTCTGGCCGTGTCGTTCCACGACCGCATGCCCGAAGCTGCTAATCTTTAACTAATCGCACCGCCAGTTACACCGTTACCGGAACAGTCTCCTCATAGGGACACGGCCGCCCCGTGTGCTCTCACGGGTGAGAGGTCTCTTCGTAACGTGGCTGCCGGCATCCGGTGCTCGACCGCGACCAGGACGAGGACCGAGTCCGGGAGGGGCACGGGTGAGCGACCAGCACCAGTACGCGATCTTCTGCGGGTTGGACGTCGGGAAGGGCACTCATCACGTGGTCGCCCTCGACCCGACCGGCAAGCGGATCTTCGACCGGGAACTGCCCCAGGACGAGGCCCGGCTGCGGGAGCTGTTCACCGGCCTGCTCGAGCACGGGAACGTGCTGGTGGTCGTGGACCAGCTGGCCACCATCGGGGCTCTGCCGATCGCGGTCGCCCGCGCGGTCGGGGCCGAGGTGGCCTACCTGCCCGGTCTGGCCATGCGCCGGATCGCCGACCTGCACCCCGGAAGCGCCAAGACCGACGCCCGGGACGCGTTCATCATCGCCGACGCAGCCCGGACCATGCCGCACACCCTGCGCCGGGTCGACCTCGGCCAAGACGCGCTGGCCGACCTTACCGTCCTGATCGGGTTCGACGACGACCAGGCCCAGGAGTCCACCCGGCTGACCAACCGCATCCGGGGCCTGCTCACCCAGATCCACCCCGTCCTGGAGCGGGTGCTGGGTCCGAAGGTGCACACCACCGCGGTGCTGCAGCTGCTGTCCCGGTTCGGTGGCCCCACCGGCCTGGCCCGGGCCGGACGACGTCAACTGCTGGCGGTGGCCCGCAAGCACGCACCCCGGGCCGGGGACAAGCTCGTCGAGGCCCTCCTGACCGCGCTCCAGGAACAGACCGTGGTGGTGCCCGGGACCAAGGCCGCCGAGGCCGTTCTGCCCCGACTGGCCGACAACCTCGCCGCCGTGCTGGCCCAACGCCGCCAGCTCGCCGTCGAGGTGGAGGAGATCCTCGATGCCCACCCTCTTGCCAAGGTCCTGACCTCCCTGCCCGGTCTGGGGGTCAGGACCGCCGCCAGAGTGCTGATCGAGGTCGGGGACGGATCCTCGTTCGCCACCTCCGGGCACTTGGCCGCCTACGCCGGCCTGGCCCCGGTCACCCGCCGCTCCGGATCCTCCATCCGCGGCGAACACCCACCTCGCGGCGGGAACAAGCAACTCAAGCGTGCCTCCCGCGCGCGGTAGAGTGGCGACGGTCTTACTGACTGGTGTCCCTTGGCCTCGTCATCAGAGGAGACACTCATCAGAGTCTGCCCGGCGACGCGCATGCGACACGACCGACGCGGAAGCGCCGCCGCGTAGCGTGCTCGAGGCAAGGTCGATGCCTCAAGCAATGCCCGATCATGCCGCACCCAAGACGAGCGGAGTGCAGCCTTGTCGGCGACCTGCTGTGATCGAGCCACGGTGACGCGCGGTGGCGTCCGGGTCGTCCGTGCCAGCACGAGCGGCGGCTACAGGTCGAAGCGATCGAGCGTCGCGTCGATCTCTGCATCGGTCGCGCGCCATGGCCGGCGCAGTTCGGCGAGTCGGACCAGACCGAGTAGCGAGACGGGGTCCTCCGCGGAGAACCGGGCGTTGCCGGCGGTGGCGACGAAGAGGGTGCCGTCTTGGGTGACGGTGTACCCGCTGCTCTCCAGGGCCAGGATGGCCGGTACGAGGGCGTTCGCCGCATGAGTCAGATTGACGCCGTCCGTGCGAACGAACCGCGCTGCGTGATGGATCCCAGCCGCGGGGCAGCCGCCGGTATCGCACTCGACGTCTGGATCTCCCTGATGCTCAAACTCGTAGTGGAAGCACACGTAGTGCATCTGCTCGAACACGTCATAGTCGGCCGCGTTCGCCTCGACGGCCTCTCCGCATCGTCGGCAACGAGGCGAGGTCGGCGCAGCACGCGCAGA
The DNA here is from genome assembly GCA_030837445.1 of Actinomycetota bacterium. Classification (GTDB taxonomy): domain Bacteria; phylum Actinomycetota; class Actinomycetes; order S36-B12; family UBA10799; genus JACJWR01. The sequence continues at coordinate 6,805 of JAUPKM010000043.1, read as the reverse complement.
ACCGTCCTCCTGGGGCATCCCGTGATCGTAGGGCGCCCAGGGGGCGCCCCGTCAGGCTCACTCTCATGCCGCACCGAGGTGGTCCTATTCGTGACGTCGGCGGTCACCGAGGGTAGCGCGTCCGTCGGTCTCGTCAGGAGTCCGTGATCGGTGGCGCTGAGCCTCGTCCGGGGTCGTCCCGTGAGCGCGCCAAGCGGCCACCATTACATCTCCGGCAGCAGCGCTTCGTCGTTGTCCTGGAGGGTTTCCAGGAGCACTGCTGCCGAACTGGCGACGTCTCGGAAGGCCCGGTGGTTGTCCGGTTCCGGCGAACACCAGCCGGGTCCGGCGGGCACCTGATCCGGTCGAGCAGCCCGCCAACGCTCCAAGTCCGGTCGCAATGGTGCCGCGGCGTCCCGGATCGCCGTAGCGAGCCGCACGAGATCACCTCGTGGCGAACGGAACGACGCGTCCGCGGCGAAGCACGTCAGGTCGATGAGGACCTCCAGCGACGTGATCCGCGCCCAGCCCTCCAGGATCCGGGCAGTTCGGGCCAGCAGATCCGCCCCGGGAGCGGCCGCCGCGTATACCCAGCCTTCGTGGTTGTGGGCCAGCGCATCCATGAACTGCTGGTAGGCCGCCCGGCTCCCGCGGTGGCTGTGCACCCTGCGCAGAGCAGCGAAGGCCTTCGGTACCCGCGACGGCACGTACCATTCCGTCGATGGCCACATGGCGTAGCTGGCCCAGTCCATCCTCTGGATCTCATCCAGCAGACCTTCCCATGCGTCCACGGTTACGACGGTAGCCGCGAGCCGCTTGGCCGGGCGGTCCTCCATGCGCGGTCGCGCGCTCGAAGAGCGCAGTTGACCCAAACGACCACGTTCCTGCCGGAGTGCCTCCGCGCCGGCCGACGCTCCGCCCGGATCTGCCGCAGGGAGGGTGGCCTTGCTTGTCCGGATTGATTTCAGTGGTCACACGCGATGAGTTACCCGGGTGAGGTGGGCGGCTGGATCGGGGATCCTGAGGCGATGAAGAGCGCTGAGGATGTGGCTGACGAGGAGAACTGGAGGGGTGGTTTCTACGAGAGCGACGGACGGCGTGTGCTGACTCGTCGCTGTGCAGGTCAGCCAGACTGGGACCGTGCCGACCACACCGCCCCTCCGCCGGGTTCGGTTCGCAGTCCGCCCATGGGGCGATGGTTCAGAGCCTGCGTGTGAGCTGCTGCCCTACGTCGACGGAGTCAGCCTCGTGGAGTTAGTCCGGGGCTATGAACTTGCGGGCGGCTACGACGTTCCTGGTGCCTATGCCGGGATCGTGCTAGATCATTTCGACTTCGGGGACTTGAGCAGCTACCTCGCCGGTGAGCCGGAGTCTGCTCACTTCGCCGGTCGAGGGGGTGATCGCGCTGCTCGGTTGCAACTGCGGCGAGATCGGCTGCTGGTCGCTTGAGGCTCGGATCAGCCACCAGGACGGCCTGGTCACCTGGCACGGTTTCGCTCAGCCGTTCCGCTCCGACCGCGACTATCGAGCCTTCGGTCCCTTCGCATTTCGGCGAGCCCAGTACAAGCGTGCGGTCCAGAAGGCTGCTATCGCCTCGACCATCCACGAGTAGTCGAGGATCTGTGAGCACATGGTGTCCAGGATCATCTGGAGAGACCTCGGACGGTCCCTGTTCAAGGCCGGTACGGTTCCGGCGTGGCATCGAACTTGGACTGTGTGGGTCTGCGCGTCCGTGATCAGGATGGGTTTACTGAGCTGGTCGGCGACGCGCTGCGGTCGGCACAACCCCTCGGCTCACGTGACGGTGTCGATGTGGTCCGTTGGCAGGATGCCGGAGGTGCGCGGCTGGTCTTCGGTCTGCGGGGTGGGAAAGTCTTGGATCTGCTGCCGTCCTTCGCCGCTGAACCCGGTGCGCAGCTATCGGGACTGGTGATGGCGACAGACGAAGTCGCGACCGCCGCCGTCGTGGACGAGAGCGGTGAGCAGCTGACGTCGTTGGCTCTCGAGCCTGAGCAGCGTCGGCTCCTTCCAGCTGACCAGGTCCATTGCGCCGCCACCGTGATCGCCTTGGGGGTCGAGGTGGGGGTGTTCTCGGACGCAGACGCGTTCGGCGCGTCCGCGGCGAGCCTGTTGTCCGAACGAGACTCCGGGTCCGAGCCGCCAGCTGACTACATCGCCAACGGATGGACCTGGCCGCCTCGTATGGCGGCGGAGTCATTCATCTCCTACGGTGTGTTCGGCGCTTCCACGGACGCAACGGCGCACGCGCAGATCGCGGGAACCGTGCTGGCTGCTTCCCTTCGCAGGACGATGCTGACCGGACAGGAGTTCATCACGGCTCGCGTCCGCACAGCGGGGTTCGAGACGGATGTATGCCTCTCAGCTCACGAGCACCAGGAAGTGCCTATCCCGGGGCAGGTGATCGCCGGCACCGTCTTCCTAGTCGGTGATCTGGCCTGGGCCTCCGATGCTGAGGCTCCGGCACGACGCCGCCACTTCCTTGGCTGGGGCCGCAAGTAGCGACCTCACGGCGGTCCGAGTGCGCGGCCGCAGCGACGCCGCCTGCGGACTGCAGAACCGATAGATAACGGCGGTTCGGCAGGCCACTGGGTGCCTTACCGTACGCTCTTCTGCCGCGATGATCGGCTTCGGTAGCCCATTGGGTGGTCACTCAACGTGAACGAATCGCGATTCTAGTCAGGTCCTGGCCGCGAGAGCGCACTCCACGGTTGTGCCGATGAGCGCGCCGACCCGCTTGCACCGTCGATACTGAAGCGTTGACGACGAGCGAGGACGAGGACCCGACCGCTGGCGCTCGCACCGAGGTCGTTGGTCTGAAGATCACCGGGGTGTTCTTCCTGCATGACTTCATGGAAGTCCACATGGGGACGTGGTTCTCACCGGCCTGACGCGGCCCTTCGGAATAGTTGGATGTCAAGGCGTGGGGCCACCATCGATCGTGTGCCTGATCGGTCACACCGTGGATGACCTCACCGTCGTCGCCGGGGAATACGTGGCAATCGAGTCGGGTGAGAGCCGCCTCGCCTTTCCCATCGGTGGTCCGACCGCGACTGGACCGGAGTCGGTGATTCTTGTTCGGCCGGCTCAGTATGAACTCGGTGTCGAGAAGGCAATCTGGATCTGGTGACAAGGGGGCCACGCGCTCTTCCCGCGATCAGAGTCGGCGCTGATCCGTTGGTGATTACTCTTCTTGGCCACGGAGAGCTGAGGAAATCTATTGGAGATCCGGCGCCTGTCCTCGCTATGGTCCGGACTCGTTCCCACCGCTCGATCGCTGGTCAAGCGAATGCTGTCATATCGGGCAGGTCGTCATCTCTGGTTCTTTTGTCATACCTGGTCGGGGACTTGTCGGGGCTGTTCCAGAAAGATGAGGAAGTCGCCAGTGGTTATGCAGAAAGGATTCTTCTGACGCGGTGCCAATCGGATGACAGGTATCCCGGCCGGCTGGCACCATCCGGCGCGTGCGGTCCAAGTCTCGCGCTCATGGTGTACCGCGAACTGAAGGGTGTCGCCGGGTCGGCGACTCTGCGTTCCAGGCGCTGGGGTGGCCTACTGGTCAACGGTGAAGATGACGTGGCTGCCAGCGAGCGCCGAGCGGCGGAAGAAGGCCACGAGGTCGGCGAAGTTCTCCCAGGTGTAGTCGAAGTCCTTGTCTCCAAACTCGGGACCGTAGTCGTCGGGATCGATGGCCAGGTACATGGCCCGGAGGGGCTCCCGTGGCACCTCGGCCAGGGCTCGGGCCACGTCACGGACCTGGTCGGGCGTCAGGAGGCTGACGATGTAGTCCTCGCCGCTGTGCAGGTGGCGACCGCCCAGGACTGCTGCGTTGAGCGGGTAGTCGCCGTTGTCGAGGCGCAGGTACCCATCGGTCAGGCAACGGTGGATCGCGTCCCAGGCTTTGTCGGTGTCGCAGTGGTCGACGTCCGTCATCTCCTCTTCGATGTCCTCGATGATGAGGCGGACTTCGTCGTCATCGTCGGCCGAGACGAGTCTGGCGACGACGTCGGCTGGGACCGCGAAGTGAACTCCAAGGCTGCCCATGGTGACCCTTCCGGTTGGTGCGTCTCGAAGTCTTTCACGGAGCTATGGGGATGGAGATCCTTTGTGCGCCTCCGTCCGTCCGCACCAACCGCATGCAATTGCCGCGAGTCTTGCGTCCGGGGGAGCGACGGTTCGTGACGTAGCGTGCCTGGCCCCGCCGCTCGGTGGGGGTGTGCTCGGTTTGAGCCTCGGCAGCGCGAGGGGCATGAACACGGAGCGGGCGGTGTCCCTTGCTGGCCGGCGGCGCGCAGCACCTCGCCGGCAATGGGGTCCGCGGTTCGCAGCAGCTATTCAGGGGCGCGGCGCCGAAGTCATGGCTGGAGCTCTTCGGGGCGTGGGGGGCGATGGCGTCACTGGCTCGAGCGGGCGTTCGCGGACCGTGTCGCCCGACGAGTGAATGCGGTCATATCGGGCAGGTCGTCATCTCTGGTTCTTTTGTCATACCTGGTCGGGGACTTGTCGGGGCTGTTCCAGAAAGATGAGGAAGTCGCCAGTGGTCATAGGCAAATGATCCTTCTCTGCCAGCGACTGTCGGTCGACAGTTGCCGACAATGCGCTGGTGGCGATCGGCGCTCTCCGGCATTGCGGGAGTCTGCCGCCGGCCGTGAGGCGGTGCCGGTCGCGGTCGGTACCGAGGCCGGTGGGTCATGGGCGGATGGATGCGCGCGGAGAGCCGATGAGCGCAAGCTAGCTTCGGGCATGGAAGAGCGCGACCGCCTTGCCGCTCTCGGCCATGGCTACGCCACGGACCAGCTCCAGGGCTGGCTGCAGCACTGGCGCTCCCGTCAGTGTGGCCGAGTTAGCCGACACGCGATCTCGGCTCGCCCGCACGGTTGTCGGTCACCCGAGTCCTGTCGGCGGTCGTCGGTAGGGTTTGATCGTGATGCTGTCGCGGAGCGCACGGGGACGCGTTGTAGCGAGCGGAGGTCTCGGTTGACACAGGGGCTCGGACCGATGCGCCGCATCTGGCACCGTCTGTTCGATGAGCGACCGGGCGACGCCCTGCCGCGGGAGCTCATCGCCGTGTCTCTGGGGGCAAGCGTCGCTGCAGGATGGGCGGGTTGGTACATCGACGGGTGGACCTTCCGCGGCTATGACGTCACGGTGAACGTGCTCGCGAGTTTTATCGTTCTCGGCCCTGGCCTCTTCATCACGAACATTCTTGTCAAGCGGTGGCGCGACAGACGGGACAAGCACGAGCTTCGGAAGGCCGTGGCGAAGCCCATTGAGTGGTTCGTGACAATGTTCGAACTGCAGATGCACGGGTCATTCTTCATCCTGACGCACCAGATCCCGGGACTTAGCATCGATCCTCCCGTCTTCGCCACTGGCTACGTAACTGCCCCCCTTCGAACCCTCCAGAGACTGATCTCCGTCCTCGACGATGCGCTTATCGCCTTGCAGGACCACCCTGACGTCGCCCAGCGGTGTCTGCTGGGAGGTTGGTCACCAACGGGGAGCTTTAGTCCGGCTGTCAGATCGCTTGTCGGCGACATCGACCGTCATGTATCGATGGCTGGATGTGCGACGGAAGTCGAGACTGTTGAGGCCGCGCTCGACGGCCTAGCAAAAATGCGGCGCATGGCCCGGGACCTTGAAGAGAAGAAGCGGTTGCGCGCGGACGCAGGTGTCAACTACGCACGGAAGGTGCGGGAAGCCCTCGATGCGCTTGATCACCTCCTGTACGGCATCATGTGGGCTGTAGAGGACGAGCTTGGCATGCCCCGGTCGAAGCTGCTGTGGGAAGAGTCGGCGGAAGCGGTGTCGCCGCCGGACGAAGTCGAGCGACGCCAGGCACAGGCAATGGAGTTGGATACGGCTGGAGGGCGAGGACACGATTAGGGACGCGGCCGCGTGGCCCTACGACTCCCGGAGTTGGCCGGGTCGAGGCGGTCGAAGAAGACCGTGCTGTAGTGAGATGGGCCGATGCCGACCTTCCCGAGGACGGGGAAGGACTCGAGGACCTCGCGCGCATCAAGGTCATGTCGTACCCGCAACTCGTGGGCCACGTAATACAGCGGATCAATGAGCCTTGGCGGGGAGTGTCCCGGAGGGTGATTACATGATCAGTCCGGTTTGGGTGAGGCATCCCTGGATCAGGGATGCCTGGTACTGAATTCTCTTGAGGCAGCGCCTCACGGTCCGGGTCAGGTGGTTGATGTCGGTTGCGGCGAAGTTCGTCAGGCTTGCCTTGAGCATGGACCAGATGCCCTCGGCGGGATTCAGGTCGGGACTGTAGGTCGGGAAGTGGAAGACGGTCAGCCAGTCGGCGTGCTCGTCGATGAACTCCTGTAACGGGGGCATCTTGTGCACGCTGAGGTTGTCCCACACGAGCACGATCGGTCCGCCCAACTGCTGATGAGCGGCCACCAGCAGGTCCCGGTAATCGGTCCAGGTCAACGACTTGGACTCGCCCTTGCGGCCCCGCCAGATACGGATCCGGTAGATCAACCGGGACCGGTCCCCGGGCCGGTAGCAGACCAGACCGGCGATGTTCACCCGGCCTCGTCCGCCCCCGCGGACGTGCACGATCGGGGTCTGCCCGCGCCGGCCCCAGGTGCGTCCTTTCGGCGGCCTCAGTCCCTGACCTGCTTCGTCCTCGAAGCACAACCAGGCGTGCCGGGCCGCCGCCGTGCTTTTACCTGCGGCCAGACCTCCTTCACCCACGTCTCGACGGCCTCCTGGTCACGTTCGATCGCCCGCCGTCGTGGTACCTGCACCGTCCACCCGTTGCGGTGCAACAGCACCGACATCCCGGCCTGGG
>JAUPKM010000332.1 GCA_030837445.1 Actinomycetota bacterium | reverse complement strand
CACCCGGCACGACCGGGACGAGAACGCCGCCAAGAACATCCTTGCGGCAGGTCGTGCCGTAGCCACCACCGGTGGCGATGCCTGTGGAGGTGACGTCAGCCATTCCGGGTCCCCCCGGGTGCGGTCACCGGAGAAACAGGAACTCCCGGCCGCGAGACCGAGAATCCCCGTCCTTCGGGGCAGGGAGTAGTCAACTCCCCAGCTGGCACCGGTACCGCTGACCCGGACCCAGGTAGCGGGAGCCCAGACAGGTAGATAGATCATGTACTCGGGATCTCCCACAGCCAGCCGTTCACTCGGGGTGGGGACGATGACGTCGAGGAGGGTCCTGCCGGGGCGCTCAGCGGTGGGCGGTTCAAGCCAGGAGACGAACGTGAGCGTCGATTCACTCAACGGCGGCGGGTTGGGCCCACCGTTGCCGTACTCGACGTCCTGAGCATGGCGGAGATTGACGGCGAGGGGTTGCTCGACGTCGAGGACGGGTTCTGCTTCGTCGTCGAGGGTGTCGCAGTACCGGGCATCGTGCAGGTAGGCCTTCCCCAGTCCCGGGGACGGGTGATGGTCACCGTGGCCTGCCTGAAGAAAACGTTCGACCTCGACAACATCGCTACTCACCATGACCGCGGACCGGGACCCGCGGCTCCACCACCCGCGCGCCATTCACCGAGTTCCGGGCCGCTGCGGCAAGACTGGGAGCTGTGGCCGACACTGGCTTCGAGAAGCGAAAGCATCTTGCGCGTATGAGGGCGCATCAGTTCACGATGAAGCAGATTATGGTCACAGACCATGACATACCGGACCGGGCTTGTCACGATAAGGTTTCGCTTGGCTTCGAGAATTGACGCCAAGCGGTGTTGTCCCTAGGTTCGTACCCGGTCGCTGGCGTATCTGGGGCGATCACGGGCTCAATGACGTGTTCGGAGGCTGCGATGTCGCAGGCGTTGCCCCCCATCCTCGAGATGCGGGGCATTATCAAGGAGTTCCCCGGCGTCCGGGCGCTGGACGGCGTGACCATGACGGTACAAACGGGGAATATCCACGCGATATGCGGGGAAAACGGTGCGGGCAAGTCGACGCTCATGAAGGTCCTGTCCGGCGTCCACCCGTACGGCTCATATGAGGGCAGGGTCGTCTTCGAGGGCGCCCTGATGACCTTCAAGGACATCAAGGCCTCCGAGCGCGCAGGCATCGTCATCATCCACCAGGAGCTCGCGCTCATCCCTGAGCTGTCGATCACCGAGAACATCTTCCTGGGCAACGAGATCATGAGACGCGGCCTGATCGACTGGGAGGAGGCCAATCGGCGAGCCTTGGACCTGCTCGCCAGGGTCGGGCTCTCCGTCGATCCCGCCACTCCCGTCAAGAAGCTCGGGGTGGGCCAGCAGCAGCTCGTCGAGATCGCCAAGGCGCTGTCCAAGAACGTCAGACTGCTGATCCTCGACGAGCCGACCTCCGCACTCAACGAGGACGATTCGGAGAACCTGCTGGCCCTCATGAGAGGGCTCAAGGGGCGCGGGATCACCTGCATCATGATCTCGCACAAGCTCAACGAGATCGCCGAGATCGCTGACGCCGTCACGGTCATCCGAGACGGACGCACGGTGGAGACGTACCCCGTCCAGGCCGGGCACGTCGACGAGGACCGGATCATCCGAGCGATGGTCGGACGCTCCCTGGAGAATCGGTTCCCGGACCATGAGACCCAGATCGGCGAGACGATCTTCGAGGTTCACCACTGGTGTGTCGAGCATCCCGAGATCTCCGGCCGCTTGATCTGCAAGGACTCGAGCTTCTTCGTGCGCAGCGGGGAGATCGTCGGCTTCGCGGGCCTGATGGGGGCGGGTCGCACCGAACTCGCACGCTCGTTGTTCGGTCGCAGCTACGGACGGTGGCAGTCGGGACGGATGTTCCTGCACGGCAAGGCAATTGAGGCAACCACCGTGGTCGAGGCGATTCGGTGCAGGCTGGCCTACGTGCCGGAGGACCGTAAGACGCTGGGCCTGAACCTCCTGGACAGCATCAAGCGGACCATCGTGTCCGCCAACCTCTCGTCGATCGTCAGAAGCGGGTTGCTCGACTTCGAGCGAGAAGACCAGGTTGCCGAGCGGTACCGCTCCGCACTGCGCATCAAGACCAAGACTGTCGACGCGGGGGTGACGGCACTGTCTGGTGGCAACCAGCAGAAGGTCGTCCTGGCGAAGTGGATGTTTACCGACCCAGAGGTGCTCATCCTCGACGAGCCGACTCGCGGCATCGACGTCGGCGCCAAATTCGAGATTTACAAGCTGATTCAGGAGTCGGCCGGCCAGGGCAAGGGTGTCGTGCTCATCTCCTCGGAACTACCCGAACTACTCGGCCTCTGCGACCGCATCTACACGATCTGCGAGGGCCAGGTCACGGGCGTCCTCGACCGCGGTGAGGCCGACCAGGAGCGGCTGATGCGCATGATGACGACCACCTCGGCCCTGGCGACCCCTTAACAAGACCTGCCGACGACGAAGGAACAGGACAATGAAGTCACTCAAGGAAGTTCTCGGTGGAGGGCTCCACCAGTTCACGATGGTATTCGCGCTGGTCGCCTTGCTGCTCGCATTCAACATCACGTCAGACGGGCGCATGCTCACACCGTCGAACTTCCAGAATTTGCTGTCCGGGAACGCTTACGTCCTGATCCTGGCCATCGGCATGGTGATGGTTATCGTGATCGGACAGATCGATCTGTCAGTTGGGTCGGTGGCCGGTGTCGTCGGCATGACGGTCGCGCTGAGCATCAAGTCCTGGGGCATCCCCTGGTGGCTTGGAATACTCGTCGGTCTCGCCGTCGGGGCGCTGATCGGTGCCTGGCAGGGGTTCTGGCTATCGAAGGTCGGCATCCCCGGCTTCATCACGACGCTTGCCGGAATGATGATCTTCCGTGGCGCCGTGATCTGGATGAGCGGGTCCATCTCGCAGCCGGTGCCCGACGAGCTTACCTACCTCGGCGCGGGCTACCTGCCTGAGTGGGGCCCCAGCTGGACTCAGATGAACAACTCGACACTGCTGCTGGGCCTGGCCGCGATCGCCTGGTACGGCTGGAGCCAGTTGCGCCAGCATGTCCGCCGCGCCGCACACAGCGACCCGAAGCCGCCGCTGTGGCCGGTCGTCGTCCGCATCGTCCTGGTCGGTCTGGTCGTCAGTTACGTGACCTGGCTCTTCGGCAGCGGGCGACCGGGCACCTCCTTCCCCGTCCCGGGTCTCATCCTGGTCGCCCTCGTGATCATCTATCACATCGTCACCCAGCGCACGACCTTCGGCCGCGCAATCTACGCGGTCGGCGGCAACCGGTCGGCGGCCGCCCTGTCCGGCGTCAACACCGACCGCACGTACTTCCTCGTCATGCTCAACATGTCGGTCCTGGCCGCGCTCGCTGGCATCCTGTTCATCGGTCGAGCCACCTCCGCCGGGCCTTCAGACGGCACGAACTGGGAGCTGGACGCGATCGCGGCGGTCTTCATCGGCGGCGCGGCGGTCTCCGGCGGGATCGGGACGGTGATCGGGTCGATGGTCGGTGGACTCGTGATGGCGGTGTTGAACTCCGGCCTGTCGCTGATGGGGGTCGGCGCCGACCGCACCCAGGTGATCAAAGGACTCGTGCTCGTCGCCGCGGTCGCCTTCGACGTCTACAACAAGCAGCAGGGCCGCCCGTCCATCTCCGGACTGCTCTTCCGTCGCAAGCCGGGTTCGGCCGTCGACGGAACGGCTCAGGTGAACGGAGCCGGGTTGGACCAACAGACACCGTCTGCACCGGTCGCCAGGCACTAATCCCCCAGAATCAGCCCCAGGCATGCCCGGGGGCGAGCACTCCTAGGCACCACTAGCACCGGTTGCGACGCGCCGGTAATCACCCATGCCCCGAATCGGGGCGCACTCATGAAAGGAAACACAGATGAAGATGAGGCCCATCGGCCTGATCGCCCTCGGTGCGGTCGCGGCCCTGACACTTGGCGCCTGCTCGGGAGGCGGCCGTGGATCGGACTCGGCGACAAGCGGCTCCGGCGGGGGCATCGCAGCCGGAGCCACCGTGGGCGTGTCACTCCCGTGGCTGGGCACCCAGAACTGGAAAGAAGCCCAGGACATGTTCAAGTCCCAACTGGAGGCCGCAGGCTTCAAGCCGATCATCCAGGCTGCCGACCAGAAGGTGCCCCAGCAGCAGCAGCAGATCGAGTCGATGATCTCGCAGGGAGCGAAGGTCATCGTGGCCGCACCGATCGACGGTACCCAGCTGGGCTCGGTGCTGGCCAAGGCCAAGGGCGCCGGAGTCCCCGTGATCGGCTACGACCGCCTGCTCAGCAACACTGACGCCGTCGACGGCGTCGTCCAGTTCGGCTCGGTGCGTACCGGTGAGATGCAGGGCCAGTCGTTGCTGGACGGTCTGAAGGCGAAGAAGGCCAACGGCCCGTACAACATCGAGCTGTTCGGTGGCGGCCCCGCCGACCCGAACGCCCCGAACTTCTTCACCGGCGCCATGTCCGTCCTGCAGCCCAAGATCGACGACGGCACGTTGGTCGTGGTGTCAGGGCAGAAGCAGTTCAGCCAGGCAGCCACGCTCGACTGGGACAACGCCAAGGCCCAGGCCCGCATGGACTCCTTGCTGTCCGGCTTCTACAGCAACAAGAAGATCGACGGCGTTCTGTCGCCCAATGACGGCATTGCCCGCGCGATCCTCACCTCGGCCAAACAGGCTGGCCAGGCGACCCCGGTCGTCACCGGCCTGGACGCCGAGAACGACTCGGTTAGCCTGGTGTGGCAGGGAACCCAGTGGTCGACGACCTACAAGCCGACCGACAAGCTGGTCGCCAAGACCGTCGAGATCATCAAGTCGCTGCAGGCTGGCAAGGGCATGCCCAGCACGACGGTGAAGACCAACAACGGCAAGATCGACGTTCCGATCTACCAGCTCGACCCGATCGTGGTGACGAAGGACAACGCCAAGGAGGTCTTCGCCAACGACCCGACGCGCCTGGCATTGCTGAAGTAAGCGACCGGGTGGTTACGTCGACCTTCGACGGGTAACCTGCCCCAGGCCCGGCCCCGCCGCAGGCCTGGGGCAGTCGTCCGGCGGTGGCCGGGTCGTCGTCCGTCGTTCGTCGAGGTGAGGAGGACCGCCACCCGTGGCTGGGTCACAGTCCTCCTTGCGTGAGGCCAATCGTGCACTGGTAGTCGACACCGTGAGCCGTTTCGGGGGGCTCACTCAGGTCGAATTGGCCGCCGCCACCGGCCTGTCCGCCGCCACCGTCTCGACCATTGTGAAGGAACTGCTCGCCGCCGAGGTCGTCCAGACCCGCGCGGCCGTGCGTTCGGGACGTCGGGCGGTCATGGTGACGATGAACCGACGGGTCGGACTCGCGGTGGGGGTGCACGTGCGCTTGCGCAGCCTGGAGATCGTGCTCGCCGATGCCGCGCACGTGGTCCTGGCACGGCAGACCCTCCCGCTGCCGTTCGAACACCGGGCCGACACCACTCTCGACCGAATCGCCCTGCTCGTCATCGAATTGCTCGAGCGCGTCGGAGCGCAGGCCGACGACCTGATGGGCATCGGAATTGGCGTCCCGGCGCCCGTCGACCCATCCACAGGGATCGTCTCCCTGCCGGGCGTGATGCGAGGCTGGGACGACATCCCGATCGCCCACGTGATCTCCAAGCGCTTGGGCCGACCGGTTTTCGTGGACAACGACGCCAACCTCGGCGCCCTCGCCGAGTCAACCCTCGGCGCCGGCCGCCCCTACCGCGACCTGGTCTATGTCCGCATCTCGCACGGTACCGGCGCCGGCATCGTCATCGGAGGGTCCGTGTACCGCGGCTTCGCCGGGGCCGCCGGCGAGATCGGGCACGCCCAGGTCGCAGCGAATGGCAACATTTGTCTATGCGGCAGCCGTGGCTGCCTCGACACTGTGGTCGGCAGCCGGGCACTGATCGGGGCACTGTCGGTCAGTCATGGCCCGCTTACACTACGTGATGTTGTGAAGGGTGCTCTGGCAGACGACCCAGGCTGCCGGTGCGTGGTCGCAGACGCTGGGGCGGCCGTCGGGGCTGTGGTGGCCAGCTTGGCGCAGACGCTCAACCCCGAGTGTGTGGTCGTCGGCGGTGAGCTCGCCGAGACCGGGGACGT
>JAUPKM010000331.1 GCA_030837445.1 Actinomycetota bacterium | reverse complement strand
GCCGACCTGATGTTCGGCCAACCCGCCTGGCAACCCTCCACCCATGTCCGGACGGGGTGGGGCGTCTGGCTGGGCGAGGTCGTGGCCACCGCCGGCCTGCTGTGGATCATCGGCGCCGTCACCCGCACGGGGAACGGCCGACTCGGCCCAGTGCTGGTAGCGGCTTGGATCGGATCGGCCTACTTCTTCACGTCGTCGACCTCGTTCGCCAATCCCGCCGTCACCATCGGCCGGTCGTTGACCGACACTTTTGCCGGTATCGCGCCAGGCTCGGTGCCGGCCTTCATCGGCTTTCAGCTGCTCGGCGCCGCTTTCGGCGCCGGTCTGACCGCACTGTTCCATCCGCGCCGGGGCACTATTCCGGAACCGCTCGACCTACCCGCCGCAGTGCACGACCCCGTCGCAGTACCCGACCCCCAAGGAGCCAACCATGAGTAACACCCCCTCCGTGCTGTTCGTCTGCGTCCACAACGCGGGCCGGTCGCAGATGGCCGCCGCCTACCTGACCCACCTGGGCGGAGACCGGGTCGAAGTGCGCTCGGCCGGCTCGGCACCCGCCGACTCCGTGAATCCGGCGGTCGTCGCCGCGATGGCCGAAGAGGGCATCGACATCTCCGCCGAGATCCCCAAGGTCCTCACCAATGACGCGGTGAAGGAGTCCGACGTCGTGATCACCATGGGCTGTGGCGACGTTTGCCCGATCTACCCAGGCAAGCGCTACGAGGACTGGGTACTTGAGGACCCCGCGGGCCAGGGGGTGGATTCGGTCCGCCCCATCCGAGATCAAATCCGCGGCCGGATTGAGGGCCTACTCACCGAGATCCTCCCGTCCTAACACCTAGCACGACCCAGCACCGACCAACCGACTGCCGGCAACCGAACCGAGGAGTAACGATGACCACGATCCACGTCTACGAACCAGCACTGTGCTGCAACACCGGAGTGTGCGGGGAGGATGTCGACCCGTCATTGGTCGCGTTCACCGCCGACCTCGCCGCCTTGCGGGAGTTGGGCGCTGACATCGAGCGACACAACCTTGCAAACGACCCGACCGCATTCGCGATTGACGACACCGTCCGCGGCTTCCTCCAGGTGGCCGGGTCTGAGGGGCTACCGCTGACGATTGTCGACGGCGTGACCGTGGTCACCGGCCAGTACCCATCCCGAGAGCGGCTCCTGGCCTTCGCCGGCCTGGCCACCGCCACGGTTCCGGCTGCTGCCACCGAGATCCCGCTGTTGGCGACTTCCGACAGCGGCGGCTGCTGCGGCGGTGCCGATTCCTGCGGTTGCGGGACCGCTGGCAGTGCAGACAGCGGCTCCGATCGTTGCGGCTGCTGCTGACGCCAGTGTCGACAACTTTTCTGGCTGACCCGCCGAGGTTTCTGTTCTTCACCGGCAAAGGCGGCGTGGGCAAAACCTCGCTCGCCTGCGCGACGGCGCTGCAGTTGGCGGAACGCGGGTCACAGGTGTTGCTGGTGAGCACCGATCCCGCCTCCAACATCGGCCAGGTTTTCGATCTCCAGATCGGCGACCACATCACGGCGGTGCCGTCGGTACCGGGTCTCTCAGCGTTGGAGATTGACCCGGAACAGGCAGCAGCGGCCTACCGGGAGCGAATCGTGGGACCGGTGCGAGGGCTGCTGCCCGAGCGCGAGTTGGCCAGTATCACCGAGCAACTCTCTGGTTCCTGCACCACCGAAATCGCCTCCTTCGACGAGTTCACCGGGCTGCTGACCGACCAGGCACTGGCCCGGAGATTCGATCACATTTTGTTCGACACAGCACCCACCGGCCACACCATCCGGCTGTTGCAACTGCCAGCCTCCTGGACTGAATACCTGACCGCGGGCAAAGGCGACGCCTCCTGCCTCGGGCCGCTCTCCGGGCTTGATCGACAGCGGGCAACCTATGCTGCCGCCGTCGCGGCGCTGACGGATCCAACGCTGACCCGAATGGTGCTGGTCGCCCGACCCCAGTCCTCGGCGTTGGCGGAAGTCGCGCGCACCGCTGCGGAACTCCGCGCGATCGGAATCGACAGTGGGCAGGTCGTGCTGAACGGAGTGCTGCCTGCACGCGCGGGCGACGAACCGTTGGCAACGGCCATCCGGCAGCGTGAAGAGGCCGCGATGGCGGCCATGCCGAACGCCCTCGCCCAGGTGCCCACCGACGTTGTCAGTCTGAAAGCGACCAACATGGTCGGTGTCCCTGCCTTACGCAGCCTGCTGGACGAAGACGCCGCCGAACCCGTCGGAGCCCCCGGCCCCGAGTCCCTGCCGCCGGCCCCGACCGTTGCCACGACTGGCGCCCCGTTGCGGGCACTCGTCGACGCGATCGAGCAGGACGGCCACGGGCTGGTGCTGTGTATGGGCAAGGGAGGGGTCGGCAAGACCACAATTGCGGCCGCTATCGCGGTGGCCCTGGCCGAACGGGGCCATCAGGCGCTGCTGACGACCACTGATCCGGCCGCCCACGTCGTCGAGACGCTGGCCGGCAGTGTCGACCAGCTGGAGGTTTCCCGAATCGATCCGGTCGAGGCCACCCAGAGGTACCGCGAGCAGGTGTTGGCGACGAAGGGCAAGGGTCTCGATGATGCCGGTCGGGCAGTCCTCGCTGAGGACCTTCGCTCGCCCTGCACGGAGGAGGTCGCGGTCTTCCAGCAGTTCTCAAAGGTCGTCCACGAATCCCGGCAGCGCTTCGTGATTGTCGACACTGCCCCCACCGGCCACACCCTTCTCCTACTGGATGCTGCCGGCGCCTACCACCGGGAGGTGGCACGCCAGTTGGGTGAGGCAGGCAACTACACGACACCGCTGATGCGGCTGCAGGATCCGAGTCAGACGAAGGTGGTGCTGGTGACGCTGGCCGAACCGACACCGGTCGCCGAGGCTGAGGAGCTCCAGGCTGATCTGCTGCGGGCCGGGATCCAGCCGTGGGCCTGGGTGGTCAACAATTCCCTTGCCGCGGCCGGGCCAACGTCCGCCTTCCTGCGCCAACGTGCCCAGAACGAGCGGGGTCCCATCGCCCGGGTCGTGGGCCAGAGCAACCTTGTCGCGGTCGTGCCGCTGCTGGCTCGGGAACCCGTCGGCGAGGCGGCGCTGTCCGCGCTGACCCGATGAACTGACTCAACCGGCTGCAGCCGAGAGCGCCGACCACACGACGTCAAGGTCCGCCTCGGTGGTCCGCCAATTGCTGAAGGCGGCCCTGATCGCCGGTCGACCGAACAGCGCTGTCGGCGTGACGAAGGTACGCCCGCCGTCGCCGATTGCGTTGACAATGGCAGCTACCTCCGCCACCGAGGCCCCGCCGTTCGCAGCACCGCCTGCACTACCCCCGGCTGGGGAGAAGCAGACGATATTGAGCCGTACCGGGGCGAGGAGCTCATAATCCGAGGACTTCTCGATTCTGGCGCCGAGCTCGCGCGCCAACCGGCAGTTCCGCTCCACGATCTCCCGCTGACCGTCCGCCCCGTAGGCGGTCAGGGAGAACCAGGCCGGTAGCGCACGCCATCTGTGGGAGTTCTCCGGAGCGAGATGGATCGGCTCGGGGTCGTGACCAGGTTGGCTCAGATAGTCGGCGTTATTCGCGAAGACGTCGAGCTGTAGATCACGGCGGCGGGTGAAGCAGACGGCGCTGTCGTACGGAACGTTCAACCACTTGTGCAGGTCGACGCAGATCGAGTCGGCCTGCCGCCACCCGGCCAGCAACTGCGCCGTCGCCGGCGATACGCTCGCGAACGCTCCGAAGGCAGCATCGATGTGGAGCCAGAAGTCATGGCTGGCCCTCAACTCGGCGATCTCGTCGATGTCGTCGAAATCGCCAGTGTTCACCGTTCCAGCGCTGGCGACCACCACGCAGGGGTGGGACTGGTCGGCCAGCAGGCCAGCCAGTCGGGCGGTGTCCATCGCTTCCCGACTCGGCAGCAACGGCACCGGTCGCAACGAGGACCGCCCCAACCCAAGCATCGACAGGGCCTTGCTGATGCTGGAGTGGGCGCTACCGGCGAACACCACGGGGGCGGTCGATGGATCGATTCCCTCGTCGCCCACCCGCACGCCGCGTCTCCGGCCAGCCCACTCTCGCGCCAGCGCGAGGCCGACGAAATTCGACATCGTCGCCCCGCTGACGAACACCCCACTGAATTCAGACGGCAGACCCAACAGGACGCGCAACATCTCCAGCGTCTCGGCTTCCAGCGCCAACGCCGTCGAACCGTCCAGTTGAGACATGGCATTTTGGTCCAGTGCGGTCGCGAGCCAGTCGCCGACGACCGCCGCAGGGGTGGCGCCGCCGGTCACGAACCCGAGGTACCTCGGCCCGGCCGAAGCAGCCAGCCCCGGCAGCACGGTCTGCTGGAAGAGCCGCAGCGTCGAGGCGGCGCCCTCGCCGACTCCCCGGAGACCCCGGGGGGCAGCAGCGAGTGGACGTCCGACCACAGGCTCAGCGTCGATTCCGTCCAGGTACTCACCTGACACTCTTGCGACCTCCGCCAGCAGGGCGGCCGATCGGTGAAGATCCTTACGTAGCAACGGATCCACGGCACTCCACTCATCGGCAGGCGTCAGCTACCCGGATTATGGGCCCGACGGGTGATTCCTGCTCCAACACCTACCAAACTGCTCGCCGAAGGCATGGGATTCCCGACGGATCTGACCTACGATTCGATAGTGAGCAGGATCACCCCTCGGGTTGGACTCGGCCCGCTGGTGACTGCGGGCGCGATGGCGACGGCCGTACTCGGTCTGGTCGCGACCGCCCTACCGGCCGCCGCGGAGCCGACACCTCCGAGTGGCGGGGCGGCGGGCGCCGCTGGCCGAGTGACGGGCCAAGTGATCGGCGGCGGTTACGCCAATCGCTCAAGTACCCCGTTCTTCGTCCAATTGGATCTTGGACTCAACCTCAGCGGCACCGACCTGATCGGTAGTTGCGGGGCGACCATGATCACTCCGTACTGGGCCGTCACGGCAGCGCACTGCCTGAAGCCGACCTCGGATTCGCGGCTCAGCCTCGCGCAGAGTTCCGCCTGGGTCAATCCGATTCGGGCAGGGGTCGGCCGACGCTACGGGATTGCTGCGGTCGCCATCCACCCAAAGTGGGAGCCAGCCTCGTCCGCCAACGACATAGCGCTGGTCAGGCTGAAGTCGCAGTCCCCCGTACCCGGCGCCCTACCGCTGCTCACAGATGGTTCCCGCCCGGCCCGAGGGGAACGATTGGAGGTCTACGGCCTCGGTCGAACAGTTGCGGACGATGAATTGTCCTTCTCCGATCGACTGATGGGTGCCGTTGTCACCGATCTGAGTGGCCCCAGCCAATTGGCCCGTTGCGGCTCCTACTCCACAGCGGAGTATCGCCCCAGCCAGTCCCTCTGCGCTGGCGTGCCGGTCGGTGGTATCGACTCCTGCCAGGGGGACTCGGGGGGTCCGCTGGTCGCCAGGATCGCCGGCCGTCCGACCCTGGTCGGAATCGTCAGCGGCGGTAACGGCTGCGCGCTGGCCAACTATCCCGGCATCTACACGCGCGTCTCCAGGTATGCAGGCTGGGTGAAGGCGCGGTTGTCGCCAGCCAAAGTAGACGTCACCCTCGGGTGCGCCACCGGGTGTCGAGTGAGCACCTCGCGGCCCGTCGTCGTCCGCGTACACAACAGTGGCTGGGCCGACGGCAGTTGGGCCGTCGACGCGGATCCCGGCATCCTGACCGTGGCACCGGCGGCCCGGGGCACGATCGCGGGCTGGCAGACCCGCAAGGTCGTACTTCAGCCCACAGGGGCACGCAAGGGTTGGACGACGGTGAAACTAAGGGGCAGCGGCGGCGGCACCAAGGTGGTTCGAATCCTGGTCAACTAGGACTGCTCAGCACGTTGATCGGCGAAGAATGCCGTCAGCAACTGGGCACCCTCGGCCGCCAGCACACCTCCGACCACCTCCGGGCGATGCGGCAGCCGTCGATCCCGCACCACGTCCCAAAGGCCCCCCACGGCCCCGGCCTTGTCGTCGGCAGCACCGAAGACGACCCGATCGATCCTGGCCAACACGGCCGCGCCGGCGCACATGGTGCACGGTTCCAGCGTCACGACCAGCGTGCAGCCGGTCAGCCGCCAGCCCTCGCCGTGTACCCTCGCCGCCGCCCTGATGGCCAGCACCTCAGCATGCGCGGTGGGGTCATCATCGGCCTCGCGCCGGTTAGCTGCAGCGGCCAGGAGTTCACCGCCGGGTCCCAACACCACGGCCCCGACCGGCACATCGCCGGTCGTCATCGCCATCTGGGCGGCGTCCAGCGCCAGCCGCATTGCCGCGACGTCAGCGCCGGTCGGATTCATCGCTGAACGAGCCTTTCCCGCGCGACATCGGCGCCGAATTCAGCCTCATGCGGCTGAATTCGGCGAGAAG
>JAUPKM010000330.1 GCA_030837445.1 Actinomycetota bacterium | reverse complement strand
TGAGGAGTGGAGCGGCGGTGATCACTTGCGAATGGTAAAGGGCAACTGGACCTCGGTCCATCCTGCGATCGGTCAGCGCGGCCGCCCACACCTCATCGACGCGTCGTAGCTGTTCGCCGCGCGCAGCCAAACCTGCAGGAACGGTGACCTTAGCCGCGACTGGTCCATGCTGCGATGGGGTGATTCTGGCCGCCGCCCCGGCTGGGCGCTGGTCCGCATCCAGGGCGTCTCATCCAAACCGCCGGGGAGGTGTCAGTTGTGGTGGCCGACTGCGCCCGGCGCCGAATTGGTAAGAGGCGGCCCCCTCCTCACCCGGGAACCGCCTCTGACCTGCTGTGATTGTCGGTGGAGCCAAGGGGACTCGAACCCCTGACCCCCTGCCTGCCAGGCAGGTGCTCTACCAGCTGAGCTATGGCCCCGAAACCATCGCAAATGCTAGCGCATTGAACCCCACCCACCCCCGCTGCCCCGAGCGCGGCCGTCGTCCGGACGGCTCGGAAGGCCGCGCGTCTGAATTCGCGTTGTTCCCACCGGCGGTGACTCGGGCAATACTGGGGAGGTGGCAATGGCGGCGGACGTCGAGCGCGGGGATGACAGCTACCCGGAATACGGGGTGGGGCGGATTTGGGCGCTGGTTGCGTTGGTGTTTGCCGCGCTGGCGGCCGCGCTGGCAGTGGTCCTGACCGGCGATTCAGCACTACTGCCGGTCACCGTGCTGGCCGTGGGCCTCCTGGGCATGGTCGCGGCGTCCGACACGACCTGGTGGTTGGCCACGCTGCCCGCGGTGGCGGCGAGTGGCCTGGCTGTCGCCACCTCCAACCAACCATCCGCGGTGGCCTACGGCGTCTGGTATGGAGTTCTGGCGGTCGCCGTGGGGGCCTCCTTCTGGGCCTTTCGTTCGCGCCGGCGCGCCCGGGCAGTGGTGGCGTACCTGGATGCGCGCGCGCGCCATCAGTCCATCCATGACGAACTGACCGGTCTGCTCAACCTGCGGGGTGCGGAACTCGTCG
This sequence comes from Actinomycetota bacterium, assembly GCA_030837445.1. Classification (GTDB taxonomy): domain Bacteria; phylum Actinomycetota; class Actinomycetes; order S36-B12; family UBA10799; genus JACJWR01. The sequence goes on along the minus strand of JAUPKM010000330.1, from coordinate 1,671 downwards.
GGGGTGGGCTGCTGGAACTGGCCCGCCGCGATGGCGACGCACTGTTTGCGGCCATCATCTGTGTCGAAGACGATGGCTTGACGATGACCGGCCAGCAGCGGGAGGACGCTCTGTTGACGGTGACCGAGGCCGCCTCGGCAGTGTTCCGGGGCAGTGACGTGTTGGCCCGGGTATCGACCGACTGCTTGCTGGTGGTGGCCAAGGGCAGTGGTCTGGGGCTGGAGTTGGTGGCCACTCGGATGGTCGTGGCGCTGGCCGAACTCGGGGAGGGCGTCGGACCGACCCCGACCGTGACAGTGGGCGCCGCCCTGTTCCCGCCGTGGGAGGAGGGCAAGTTGGCGGACCTGATCGAGCTCGCCCGCCGGGATCTGGTGATGCAGTGGAGCCTTCGGCAGCAGCAGGTGGCCCGCACCCAGCAGATGATCGAAGTGGACCCGAAGCGAGGACGGTCGACGGCGGCCGATCCCTCGCACCCTGAGGTCCCGCCGACGGCCGGGCCAGGTAGTGAGGATTTCCCGGGGGACATTCGGTTCTAGGGTGGAAGATGTGCCGCGCCACCTTCTCGTCCTGGGAGACTCGCTGACCTATCACGGCCCCGAGCGTGCCGAGCCGCCCGGCGACACCAGGATCTGGCCGCAGGTCGTGGCCGCGGAGCTTCAGCGGCGGTCGGGGGATCCGGTGGTGGTCGACCTCTTCGCTCGGCCGGGCTGGACTGCCCGCGACGGCTGGTGGGCGTTGACGCGCGACCCCCATTGCTGGGGGGAGGCGATGCCCAGGGCGTCGGTAGTGGTGTTGGCACTGGGCCAGATGGACCAACTCCCGGCGGCTGTCCCGACCTACCTGCGTGAGGGGATCCCGTTCATCCGGCCGGCTGCGATTCGCAGACGGGTCCGGACGGGCTATCGAGTGCTCGCGCCGAGGGTGATGTCCGCTACTGGGGGTCCGTGGCGGCAATTGCCGCAGCCCGCCACCAATCACTATCTGAGCAGAATCGTGGCCGGTCTGCGGTACTTCCGGCCCGGATTGCCGATCGTGCTGTTAGGTCCGTCGCCATACCGGGCTCCGGACTACCCGAGCCTGAAACCCCATCCGCCGGCGGTGGCTGCCGGCCGAAGTTGGGCGGCGCGCAACGACGTGCATTTCATCGACCTGGACCCCATCGTCGGGCCTTCGCTGGCGGCCGGAACCGGGAACCCCGATGGCTTGCACTGGTCCTGGACGGTGCACCGGGATATCGGAGTGTCGGTCGCGGGGGCACTCGATCGCGCAGCCCGGCCAGCGGCCGAGGCAGGCGGCGGGCCGGATAGCCTGGTGGGAATATGAGCGAGCATCAGCAGAACGTCGACGTTGGTCCTATCTATGACCCGGCTGCCATCCAAGAGCATTGGTTGCCGGTCTGGGACGAGATCGCGCCTTTCCGCTCTGCCGCGCCGGACGATCCCAGGCCGACCAAGTACGTCCTGGACATGTTCCCGTACCCCTCGGGTGATCTTCACATGGGGCACGCTGAGGCGTATGCCCTCGGTGACGTGTTGGCGAGGTACTGGGTACAGCGAGGATTCAACGTGCTGCACCCGATCGGTTGGGACGCCTTCGGGCTGCCCGCCGAGAACGCCGCCATCAAACGAAGTGTCGATCCTGCGGCCTGGACCTATGAGAACATCGCCACCC
>JAUPKM010000329.1 GCA_030837445.1 Actinomycetota bacterium | reverse complement strand
GGGGTTACGGGGGCTCAGAACAGAAAGTCGTGCGATTATTTAGCACGAGGTGATAGATGATGGAGGGGTCACAAGGGTCGCGCCGTCCATGGTCCGCGTTGGATCCGACTCTTGGACCGCTGCTGACCCCGGTCCTGCCCAAGACCATCGAGGCCGCCATCGACGCTATCGAAGCCGAGGTGCCAGGCTATCGGGGCAGCAGGGCTGGGCCTATGGGTCCGGTGCTGCTGCGCGGGGTGGAGACGGCCTTTCGTCGCCTCCTCGATCTACTCGGCAGCGATGAAGTCGCGCTGGATGCCCGGGCGGCAGAGGTATACCGCCGGATCGGCGCCGGTGAACGTGCCGCCGGTAGAACCCTGGAGGCGCTGTTGGGCGCTTATCGGACCGGCGCCCGAGTCGCATGGGAGCAGATGTCGGCCGCTGCCACGGCCGGCGGGATCGAGACTGACGATCTGGTCTCGCTGGCGGAGGCCATCTTCGTCTACATCGATGAGCTCTCAGCGGTCACCGTGGCCGGCTACGTGTCTGAGCAGGCCGCGCAGGCCGGCTACCGGGACGTCGTCAGACGGCGACTGGCCGAGGCGCTGGTCGACGGCCTCGCGGCGACCGACCTGGAGGCCGTGCGGCGGCTCGCAGACGAGGCGGGCTGGGTGTTTCCTTCGAAGCTCGCCGTCGCTGTGGTGCCCGGCGCGGCCGGATCGGGTCGCCCGCTGCCTGCAGCCCCCGCAGACGTGCTGGTGCTGGAGCGCGGGGCCGAGGTGATTGCCGTGGTGCCGGATCCCTCGGGGCCAGGCCGCCGCGCGGCGTTGGTGGCTTCCGCGCCGAAGACGGGGGTCTACGTCGGCACGGTCAGGGGTCCGTCGGAGGCGGCAGTCTCGTTGGCACATGCGCGTCGGTTACATCGGCTGGTGATAGAGGGGGTGGTAGCTGCCGAGCCGGTGGTAGTGGCCAACGATCATCTCGCCGAGATGGTCGTCGCGGCCGATCCCGCCCTGTTGGCCGAATTGGCAGAGCGAATCCTGCGACCGCTGGATTCGCTGCCGTTGGAACGCCGCCGCACGCTGGAGGAGACTCTTTCGGTGTGGCTGGGTCATGACGGTGACCGCTCGGCCGTGGCCGCGGCGCTGGTAGTTCATCCGCAGACGGTCAGCTATCGGATGGCCCAGTTGCGCGCCGAGCTCGGCGACTCGCTGGCGAATCCGCGTGACCGGCTGGCGTTACGCCTCGCACTGCTGGGCCGGGGGGTTCATCTCAAGTGAGTTGTCGGGGCGTCCGATCCGAACTGCCGAGTGGAACGGCCTACCGCTAACGCGACAGCCGACCCGAGCAGGGCTCCGAGGACCACGTCGCCAGGGAAGTGCACGCCGGCGTGTACTCGGGAGTAGCCGACGATCACAGCGACCAACGCCGGACCTCGAGCCACGCCCGGCCAGACGGTGGCCACCCCGGTCGCGAACGCGAACGCGGCGGCAGTGTGTCCAGAAGGGAAGGAGTGCGAGTCCGGCATCGGAACGTGGTGGCTGGAGGCGGGTGGATGAGCCAAGTGCTGTTCACTCCTGGCTGGACGCCTGCGGCGGGCGAGGGGTTTCACAATCGCGTTGGCGGTCGCGGAGGTGAGGGCCACCGACACCAATCCGGTCGCTGCTGCTCGGCGGCCGCGGGTCCCGCCGAGCAGCGCGAGCCCGGCGGCCATCGCGACGGATAGCTTGGAATGATCCGCCGCATTGGTCAGGAGGCTCAGAGTGCGGTCAAATGGTGACCCGAGAGGTGCGGCAAGGGACTGGTAGATCCGTTCATCCAATCGCACCAACGCGGCCAGCGGGCTCGTCGGCTGCGTCCCAGCGGAGGTGTTGGCTGCCTCTGGTGCGGGCCGGGCCGTTCCGAGCTCGTGGGCGTCGGGGATCTCGTCAGGACCGATGGCCGTGGTGGAATTGGTCATGCCCCGATGGTAGGGACTTACCTTGACGACCGCGCGACGCGATGCCGCTCGGCCGGTCCCGTTCAGGTCGGCAGCCGATAGCGGCTGAAGAATTGCCACATCAGGTCGTTGGCGGATACATCCCGGGTGGTCTTGCCCAGAGTCGGTTCGATCAGATTGGCGACGTCAACTGGGCCCCCTGGCCAGGTGTGCCCGGCCCCCGCAACGCGGTAGTAGTCGACGTCGGCATTGGCGGCACAGCCGCTCCAGAGGAAGCGGGTGGCCTCGCCGATCTGGGTCTTGGCCGGGGTCGGTGCGCAACGGTTGTGCGCGGCCCAGTCCACCATCGTCTGTTGTACCGGGCTGAAATCGAACCCTCGTACGTTGCCCCCTCCAATTGGGACGACTGTGTCTTGACCGCCGTGGAAATAGATGATCGGCGCTGGCGGGGACTGGCCGCACACCGGCCGGTAGAAGGTGGCACCGACCCCGCCGAACGCGGCGAAGGTCTGTTCCTGGGCGCAGGCCAGCACAAACGTCATGATCGATCCCAAGGACATTCCGGATGCGTACTGTCGGCTGTGATCAAGGCAGACCTTTTGGTCGACCTCGGCCATCACCGTGCGCAGATACGTAGCTTCGTCGGTGACAGCGGTCGTTCCCTTGTAGTCGGGCAGCTGCCACTGGCCAGCTACTGCCTGCGGGGCGATCACGACGAAGCCGTGCTTGTCGGAGGAGTCGGCAATCCCGGTGAGCGCCATCTGCTGAGCGGCGGTGGAGCCGCTGCCGTGCAGGGTGAGGACGACTGGGGTGGGCTTGTCGGCGACATATCCTGTGGGCACGTGCACGATGTAGCGGCGCTGTTGGTCGCCCACCGTGACGGTTTCTTCATAGGTGCCAGCGGTCGCGGCCGCCGCCGCACTGCAGCCAGCCGAGGTAGCTACCCCCGACCCGGTCGTGCCGTTCGTCGGAGTACCGGTGGCCGCAGAGTTGCAGCCGGTAAGCAGCAGGGCGCCCGCGAGCATCAGCCGCGGCCAAGATCTGGACATCCACCAACTTTCGCACACTCGGCGACTCGCGCCACCGAGTTGGTTCGTCGACTCTGAGAGGGGTTCGTGCTCATGCCAGCAGGGGCAGGCCGAATTGTCTGCGCCAACGCAGGCTGTCGTCGTCAGGTCCGGGCCAGCACCTCAGTTGACCATCGCTCTGACTGTGTAACCGGGACTCCACCTCCGGCCAACCTTCTTGGCGATGGGGCGAGGTCAGGCGCCTAATGTCCACCACCAGAACCGCCGGTCCGTGCCGCCATTGGCCGACGCGCAGCAGTTGGATCGAATAGGCGATCTGCTGGACCGCAAGCCCGACGCGGTAGTAGTCCGGGTGGACATACTGGCGTCCCCAGTCCAAGTGCGCGTCGGCGCCGGTGACCTGGTGTCGTGTTTCGTCTCGGCCGTCCCAATCCAGGTGGGGCTCACCGGCAGGCCATGGACCGTAGCCGTCTTCAACCGGGGATATCACCTCGATCCAGCCTGCGTCGCGCGCGGACTTGGTCAACTCGACATCGAAGATCGGGTCGTAGCTTAGGGGGCGGGTGTGCAGCAGACGGAGCCCCGCTCGCCAGTCGTCCAACGGTGTCATCCCTGCCCCTTGATTGGAAGACCACCATCACAGTCGGTGCGACGTCCCGGTTCCAGGGGGAGTGGCAATCTGTGGACTGCCCCGCGTGGATTCTGCTCGAATCCGCAATGCCGCGCGGAGTCCGTGCTGCTTCTGCCAGCCAAATGCTATCGTGTGGTATCACTCTCGCGGGGATGGAAGACGGCAATGGCAGACGTGCTTGTTCGGGGATTGGATGAGTCCGTGATTGTGGAGTTGGACCGTCGTGCCAAAGAGCTCGGGCTGAGTCGGGCCGAGTTGTTGCGGCGAACCGTCGAGCAGGCGGCCCGCAGCAGGACTGGATCATTGTCGAGGGCCGACTGGGATCGGTTCGACAAGGCCTCTCAGGATCTGGGTGACGCAGAAGTCATGTCGCGGGCGTGGTCGTGAGCGGCTGGCTGGTTGACAAGTCGGCCCTGTCCCGCCTCGGCAGCAGTTCGGACCGGGACTCCTGGTCCAATCGAATCGAGCGGGGACTCGTCAGGATCTCGACCGTGACGCTGCTCGAGGTCGGATTCTCGGCCCGCAGCGCCGACGACTGGGACAGTGCGATCAGGCAAGCCCCAGTCGACCGGATGCCGCTGGAGTACCTTTCGCCGTTGATCGAGCAGCGAGCACTTGCGGTACAACGAGAGTTGGCGACACGCGGCCAGCATCGAGGGCCGGGTGGCGCGGACTTGCTGATTGCCGCCACCGCAGAAGTGGCCGGCCTCATCGTGCTGCACGTGGATTCCGACTTCGAGTTGATTGCCGCCGTCACCGGTCAGCCGGTCGAACGACTTGCCGCCGCGGGGTAGGGCAGGTTGGGCACGACCACTGCCAGGGCCGGCACGGATCCCGACCTGGGAAGCCTCCGACAACCTCGGTTCGTTGGGTAGCATGTCGGCTCAACCGGCGAAGGGAAGCCCATGCCCAAGAACACGATCTGTCTCTGGTTCGATAGAGAGGCAGAAGCGGCTGCCAACTTTTATGCGGCGACCTTCCCGGACAGCCGGGTGCTGGCCGTTCAAGGTGCGCCAGCCGACTACCCGTCCGGACATGCCGGAGACGTCCTGACCGTGGAGTTCGTAGTTGCCGGCATCCCCTGCCTGGGGTTGAACGGCGGTCCCAACTTCCCGCAGACCGAGGCCTTCTCCTTCCAGATCGCCACCGACGACCAGCAGGAGACCGATCGCTACTGGAACGCCATCGTGGAAAACGGCGGCCAGGAAAGCGCCTGCGGCTGGTGCAAGGATCGCTGGGGTCTCTCCTGGCAGATCACGCCGCGGGTGCTGATCGAAGCGATGGCCGCCGGTGGGGATGAGGCCCGGCGTGCGTTCGAGGCCATGATGCCGATGCAGAAAATCGACGTGGCGGCTATCGAGGCGGCTGTTCGCGGCTAACTCGCGTTCCCCTGCGATTGCCAGGACCCAACGGCAATGGTTCAATGTTTCTAAGGGTTTCTTGGCAAATTCTATCTAGTCCGGGGTACTTCGGGTCGAGGATGGTACTGCCAGGAACTGTTGGAGGTGTCGATCATGATGGTCTTCCGAACGTTGAGCGGTCGCGAGATCGTGTATGTCGAGACCCGCTGGTCGCGCACCCACGTGTATCCGCAGCTGGCCAGGGCGTGCGCAAAGGGTCTGATGCGACGAGTCGCATAGCGGCTCTCAGGGCCACTGTCCAACGTGGCCGAGCAGGCACTTCCTACTTACTTCCCGGCCTCGGGCCCCGGACGCTGCGCCTTGCCAGCCGCCCGCCGGAGGAGCAGCACAACCACCACCACCACGGCGATGGTGGCCACAACCAGCACCACGAACCCCACTCGGGCCAGGAAGCCGGTGGCATCGCCGCCGCTGGCGCTCGGCGCGATAATTCGCTGCTTGATCGGTCCGGGCGTGTCCTTCACCTTGGCGTAGGTTTCACTGAGCCGAACCACGGCGTTGTCCCCTTGGCCGGTGACTACTGAGATGTAGGTAGACGGCACGTTGCCCTGCGGCGGTGCCTGGGCGAAGTCTCGGCCGTAGATCGCATAGACGAACGCCTGGAATTGGTCGGGCAAGCGTTTCGTCTGCGAGTAAGGCAGTTCGTCCTTGTTGGCGACCAGTAGGGACGCCGCGTTGGCATCCTCGACGCAGTCGGCATCGCCACCTGCCTTGTTGCCCGCGTTCAAGCCCGCAACCAACTTCTCACCAAGATCGCCGGACGTGGTGTCGAACGCCTTCAGTGATTCGGCGAGGACGGCGTCGGATTCGACTGCCGCACCTTGGACCGACGCCGTCTTGCCGGGGTTGGCGACCGCGCCGGCCGCCGCCGGTACATCAGAACCCGTGAAGGTGGCCACCCCGGAGGGGAGGGTCACCACGCCGTACTGCCGCAGCGGCAACTCCTGATCAAAGGAGGATTGGGTGAGCCCGGAGATCACCTGTTCCGCGCTCTGACCTTCCTCTAGCCCCTTGACGATCGCGGCCCCGGACTCCTTGTTGAGGCCCGCCTGGGAAACGGCGGCACCCTTGCCCGGCACCAGCGTCGGAGCGAGAGCAGTTTCGAATCCAACGCAACTCGCGATGGCCACGCCGACTTCGCCGGTCTTCGGATCGACCCCGACAATGGACCAGGTGGCCGCCGCCGGGGCCGCTGCCACAGCAGTCAGGGCCAATACTG
>JAUPKM010000042.1 GCA_030837445.1 Actinomycetota bacterium | reverse complement strand
GAAGCACCACTTCCCCGTCCAGATTCTCCTGCGGGAACTTCGCCAATGTTCCCGCCACCTCGCTGCGCACCCGACCGATGGCGATTCCGAACACCCCTTGGCCGCCGCGCATGATGTCGATGACCTCATCCTCGGTGGTGCACTCGTAGATGGTCGCACCGTCACTCATCAAGGTGATCTCGGAGAGGTCCTCGACACCCCGCTCACGGAGGTGCTCCACCGCCGACCGGACGTTCTGCAGCGATACCCCGGTATCCAACAGCCGCTTAATTATCCGCAGCACCAGGATGTCCTTGAACGAATAGAGCCGCTGACTACCGGAACCGGCCGCGGTCCGGATACTTGGAACCAGCAGGTTCGTCCGCGCCCAGTAGTCGAGTTGGCGATAAGTGATGCCGGTCGCCGTGCAGGCAGTCGCCCCCCGGTAGCCGATCTCGTCGTCCGAAGCGAACTCGTCGGCGAACAGCGCCTCCTGGTGTTCGGTCACACCACTACCCGCGCCGTCATCGACCATCATCCGAACCTCCTAGCGGGTCGCGAGTCCGTGTGCGTCAACTCATGCTGAGGACGAGAACTCTTCAACCGTCTGCCCCGAAGGCTATGGACCCCCTGACGGGCAGTCAACGACATTGGCCGAACACGCCGTAAATAAATGGCATCCATGTAAGTCTATACCTCAAGTTCAGGTCTTGACTTCATCTGATTCATGACTGATTGCCCTCTTCTTCGAAGTCTTCCGGACTCACCGTGTCTAGGAACTCCCGGAACGCCTCAACTTCCTGCTCCTCCTCCTCCGGTACCTCGATCCCGGCACTGTCGAGCACCTCCGGCGCCCCGAACAGCGGTGAACCAGTGCGCAGTGCCACCGCGATCGCATCGCTCGGGCGAGCACTGACCTCCAGCCCGTCGCCTAGATCCAGGACTGCGTAGAAGACGCCGTCCTTCAATTCCGTGATGCGGACGGCCACCACCTCGCGACCCATCGCAGTAAGCAGATCTCGAATCAAATCGTGAGTGAGCGGACGCGGCGGCACCACCCCCTGCTGTGCGAAAGCGATGGCGGTTGCCTCCACCGCCCCGATCCAGATCGGCAGATACCTGTCGCCGTCGCGCTCCCGCAGCAGCACCAGCGGCTGGTTCGACGGCATCTCCACGCGCACGCCGATCACGTCCAGAGGCTTCATAGCACGACTCTACGCGGGATCGGGGCCAGCGCAGGCTACGAGTGCAGGAAGTCCCAGGCGACCGTGCTTCCCCAGATCAAGATCGCCAGCACTACCGGCGGCGCGAAGGCCAACGTGACCAGCGTCGCTGCCCACTTGTTCCACCGCTTGACGAAGGCGATCCACGCGCCTGCGCTGAAGATCAGCGGCAACAGCGGATACGCCCAGATGCTGAGCACGAAGATCCAAGCACCGGTCGTCTCACCACTGTCAAACGCCATCACCGACAAACCGGCCACAGGCGCCCAAATCACCAACGTCAGTACAGCCAGACACTGGGCGAGGATCATCCAGACGAGTAGCCCTGTTCGCTCACCCGAACCCGAGCCCGGACCCGCATCCGAACCCGGGCCAGGAGCAGGTCCGGCAAAGTCGGTGGCCCAGGGTCGCTCGGTCACGGCAGAACCTCGGCGAGGTGAGACCGGACCAGAGCCCCCTGCAGATCGGAAGAGAGGGTGGCGACGGCGATCGCCGCGGCACGCATTCGCTGCTGCGAGTCGGCCATTCCCTGCATCGGCGTCGTCACCGCCTCGATCAGGCCGATCTCGCGCTCAGCGGCCAGTCGAAGCGCCCGCAGATGTCGGGGTGTCAGCCCATACTCTGCTAAACCTGCCACCGCGCGAGCGATGTCAAGGGCGTTGCGATCGAACATTCCCAGCCGGCCGGAGGTGATCAGCCCCTGATCCTCCGCCTCCTTCAGTGCCGCGGCTGCCAGGCCTGTTTCCCGCAACACCTCCGACCGGGAAAGCTCCAACCCGTCGGATTCGTCAGCTTCGAACGGGGCCGACTGCGGCGCCGGTGGGCGGGGCGCCGGATCCGCCACCTCCGGTGGCTGCAGACCGCGCTCCATCGCATCCAAATGCTCGCGGATCACCTTCAACGGCAGGAAGTGGTCACGCTGCATGGACAACACATAACGAAGCCGATCCCGGTCCGCTGTCGTGTACCGCCGATAGCCGGAGGGCGTCCGCGCCGGAGTCACCAGACCTTGACCTTCAAGGAATCGCACCTTGGAGATGGTCACCTCCGGAAACTCGTCCGAAAGCTCGGAGATCAACGCCCCGATCCCGACAACGTCGGTCACGACGGGACGCCACCGCCGGTCATGTAGCGGAAGCGGTACTTGCCGATCTGGACTTCGTCACCGCTGGCCAGCACTACGTCCGTCACCGGCTGCCGATTCACATAGGTTCCGTTCAGCGATCCCAAGTCGACAACGCGCCAGCCGCCGTCAGTGGCGCGCAACTCGGCGTGCCGACGGGAGACTGTGATGTCGTCCAAGAAGATCTGCTGGTCGGCGGACCTGCCCACGCCAACGAGCTCCCCTTCCAGTTCGAAGGCGCTGCCTTCGTTGGGCCCTCGGTGCACGACCAGAACCGCAAACGGAGCGTCTCCGATCGGCCGCTGGGGGCCTGTGTCGGGGGACGTTCCGACCGGGGTCAGCGCCCCGGTGGCCTCCAGTTCCGGACCGCTGCCCACCGCGGTACCGCACTG